>CAZLSG010000080.1:0-10249 GCA_964562135.1 uncultured Pseudoxanthomonas sp.
GGCCGAACGGCGCTGCCGTCGGAGGGGAAGTCTCCTTTTTACTCATTCAAGCCGACGCTTCGCAACGCGGCTTAATTCAGTCGCCAGGCATCACTTGGAGACATCTATGAGTTCGCCGAAGACGTTCACAGACGAATTTCTTGATGCCTATCTCAAGTTCGGACTTGGCTCAATGAACAAGTCCGATGTTGATGCACTTGTAATGTGGCTGCTTGATCGGCATGGATACAAGACCGAACCGCCGCTGTCTCCACTTAGCAACCAGCAAGTGAGTGAGCTAATTCGAACGCCGGTGACGAAGGTCAAGAAGCTTCGCTACGAAGCCGCGCTGAAGTTTGGCGGTACTTTCACGAAGATTGACGACCAAGCAAAAGCGCGGCTACTGGCCTCGCTTTCAACGATCACCTTTGAGCCAGATGGAGATAAAGCCTGCCTGATCATTGAAGACACCTTAGCCAAGAACTGGTTGCAAGGGCAGCTTAAGATGAACCGGCAGATTTTTGATCATCCATTTAATACAGAGATTGTGAGGGTTTCTTCTGACGCTCTTTTTTCTGTGCTTGGAAGCATATTTGATGAGAAATCTGTAAACACCCTCAAAGACGAGTACATGAACGCAAAGAGCATTGAGGACAAAGAAAGCAAAATCGAGAAGCTGAAAGCGCTAGGCATGACGTTCGCCAAAAGCGCCGCCGGAGCTGCAGGAAAAGGGTTGTGGGCCCTAACCAAACCTCTGCTTCCGGGGCCGTGAGGGTGAATCAACGCCCCAAACGCAATCCCTGAGAGTTCATGCATTGACGAGACCCAGCCAACGCCTGAATGTCATCGACACGCGACAAACTGCAATCTGACAGTTCAATCAAGCCGAACGGACTCTCCGCCCGCCGGCTTGATTCAGGCGATAACCCGGTCCCCACTCAATACTTGAAGTTGAGCTTGGCCCAGAAGGTACGCCCCGGTTCATTGATCCGAACCGGCTCGGACGGATAACCGAAGGCGCTGTTGCCGCCCAGGTTGAGGTGTTCGCTGTAGGTACGGTCGAACACGTTGTCCACCCCGGCGGTCAGTTGCACCGCTTCGCTGAAACGGTAGCCGCCGTTGAGGGAGAACACCGCGAAGCCCGCGCTCGGCCCCAGGTCGCGGCCCACCACGTTGCCCTGGCCCGGACTGACCCGATCCTGGCCGGCCACTGCGCGCAACAACGCGCCCACAGACCAGCGCTGGTTGTCGTAGGCCGCCGACAGGCGGGCCTCCAGCGGCGGCATCTGCGGCATGGGACGGCCGCTGTCGGCGATTTCACCCCAGGCATGGGCCAGGGTTCCGCCCAGCCTCCACTCATCGCTGGCGCGGAACTCGATGCCGGCCTCGCCGCCGCGGATATCGGCATCCACGTTGCGCGCGCGCGTGGTGGCGCCCATCATGCCGCCGCCCAGGTAATCGAACAGGATGTAGTCCTGCATGCGCCCGGCATAGGCGGACACCCAGCCGTGCAGGCGCTTGCCCTTGTAGTGCAGGCCGATATCCAGCTGCGTGGTCCGTTCCGGCTGCACCCCGGCGAATGCATTGGCCGACCCCATCGGCCCGCTCCCCGGCGAGAACAGTTCCCAGTAGTCCGGCATGCGCTGCGTGTGGCCGACGCCCGCGTACCAGTGCAAGGGCCTGTCCTGCGATTCCCGTTCATAGCGGACGAAGGCCGAAGGCAAGGTCTCCCGCCGCACGTGTCCGTAAGTAGGGTTGGGCATCGGCATCATGCCGCCGCCGTCCTTGCGCGCGTCTTCGGCCTCGGCGCGGTCCATGCGCAAGCCGGCGATCAGGTGATGCCCCTCGCCTGCATGCCAATGCGACTCGGCAAACACGCCGAGGTTCGCGAACCGCGCATCCACCACCCATGGCTGGTTGCGGTAATTGCCCACGCCCATCGCGCTGCGCCTGGCGTGGCGGCTGCTGCGCCGGTCCATGCCGGCGGTCACGTCCCAGGCTTCGCCGCGCCAGGTCAACGCCACCCGGCCGCCCGTGGTCCTGTGCGCCACGTTGCTGGCCATGGGCATGGGCATCGAGCCGTTCGGATCCGGATCGCGCAGGCTGTAGTTGTCCATCACGTGATCGACATCGTTGTAGTAGACGTTGGCCTTCACTTCGTCCAGCACATCGCCGATGCCCTTCTTCTCGAAACGGAGCCCGTGGCTGGTGCGGTCGAATTTCGAGCCGTCCATGCCGCGGCCGGCATAACGCGCCCGCGCATCGCCGCCACCGGTGGTGAACTCCAGCACCGTATCCGCGTCCGGCGTCCAGCCGAAGGCCAGATCGGCATTCCATTTGTCCCATGCCGACGGCACGGGCTTGCCGTCGCCGTCACGGTAATCGTCCGACTCGGAGCGGTTGGCCGTCACCCGCGCGTAACCCGACGGATTGCCGGCCACCACATCGGCCACCTGGTCGTTGCGGCCCCGGCTACCGGCCAGCAGGCTGCCGTTGAAACGCACGCCGGCCTCGTCGAAATACGGAATCTCGCGCTCGAACCGCACCGTGCCCGCCGACGCGCCGCCACCCCACAACACCGTCTGCGGACCCTTGATCACCGTCAGCCGGTCGTAGGTTTCCGGCGCGATGTAGGACATCGCGTTGTCCATGCGCGAAGGGCAGGCGCCGGCCATGTTGCCATCGTTGGTCAACAGGTTGAGCCGCGAGCCGAACATGCCGCGCAACACCGGATCGCCATTGGTGCCGCCGCTGCGCAACACCGAGAAACCGGCGATGGTCTTCAGGTAATCCGCGCCATCGCTGGCCGGCACCGGTTGCCTTGGCAGTCTGGGATCGGTGACGAACGTCATCGCGGCGCTGGGCGCAACGGCGGTGACGATCAATGTGTCCAGATCGACGATATCCGCCTGCTCGGGCAGGTGTCCGGACAGCGCGGCACCCGCATGTTCGGCAGCCTCCGCCATCGGGGCCAGCGCCAGCATCAGCGCGACGCTCAACAGACTGCGTTTCATGGCTTTTCTCCTTGTTCTCCGCATCAGATTCTCGGCCTCCGGCGAAGAGGGCGACATGATCAGAGTCAAGCACAGGACAAATGGAGAAAATGTTTTCCGCAACGGAAATCAATCGGGATTCCCGCGTTTTGCAGCCGCCCGGAATACATCCTCTTGCCCGGACCGCATGCGTGCCGTCCTTCCGCACTTTCCGTTCGCGTCAAAAAAAATCCCCGCCCGGATTGCTCCGGGCGGGGGCGGTTACGAACCGGACGTGCGGGGATTTCAGCGTTCGATCGGCAACGACAAGTCGGTAGCCGGCTTGATCGGGCCCACCGGCGAGGGCGTGGTCATCAGGTCGTGATTCCACTTGTCGCCATCGACCTTCACGTGCGCGGCCGCGCCCAGCAATACCGCCTCGATCAGGTTGTGGTTGAGGTACACGTGCAACCCGGGCTGGCGGAAGGTGTACAGCGCCGCGCCGGCGGACCCTCCGCGGATGAACCAGGTTTCCAGGTCCTTCAGCGGCGCGTTGTTGAACTTGCCTTCTTCCCAGACGTAGTCGCCATGGCCGCCGATCAGGTGCGGGCGGGTGTCGCGGTTCGCCTGCGAGTGGATGAACAACACCGTTTCGCCGACCTTGCTGGTCATCGCCTTGTCGCCGGTCAGCGCACCGACCGCGCCGTTGAACACCACGTGCGTCGGCACCAGTCCGCGCATCGCGTCGAGCGTGTCGGGCAACGATTCGGCGTGCGTGTCGTAGGTCTTGAAGTTGCCGTTCTCGTCGCGCGGAATGTAGAACTCCGTCTCGCCTATGTAGTACGCGCGGTCGTAACGCAGCGGCTTGCCGTCGCCATCCTTCAGGCCATCGCGCGGCAGCACCATGATGGTGCCGTGCATGCCGGCCACCACGTGCCAGGGCGTCATCGGGCCGCCCGGCGCGCAGTGATAGACGAAAGTGCCCGGCCGCGTGGCCTTCCAGCGCAGGGTGACCTCTTCGCCGGGCTGGATGATGGTCAGGTCGCCACCACCGAGCGCGCCGGTCGCGGCGTGGAAGTCGATGTTGTGCGCCATCGAATTGCTGCTCAGGTTGATCAGCGTCAATTCAACGTAATCGCCCTCGTGCACCACCATCAGCGGACCCGGGATGGAACCGCCGAATGTCATGGCGTGCATCTTCGTGCCCTCGCCGTCGATGACGATTTCCTTGTCGACCACGGGCAGAGTGAACTGCACCACCTTGGGCCCGCCCTTGGCGACCTGCTCGTGGTCGTGCACGAACGGCGGGCGGACGAGCTGGACCTGCTGGCGAGGCAAACTCGCCAGATCGGAAGCTTCATGCAGCGTCCTGTTCACGATTTCCAGCGCATCGACTGCATGCGCACGGGGGGTCGCCACCGCGCCTATCGACAACGCCACGGCGGCAGCCAGCAGGGTGGCCTTGAACACGTTCATTTCTATTCTCCTTGCTCTCTCCTGTGATGGATTCAAGATACGGCAAAGCACGTTTCCGCGTCCTTGATAAATGTCAAACTGAATCGACTTCCGCTTGCTCCGGAATGAAAAATCCCGAGGCAAAAAAAACGATCGCCCGACTCATCGGGCGATCGTCTCGAAGCGGATATTGCGTGCCGCTTCAATCCGGCACGCGACGGCCATGCCTTGCCGATCAGGGCACGACAGTGACCACGCCCTTCATCAACGCGGAATGGCCCGGGAACGAGCAGAAGAACGTGTAATCGCCTCCCGCCTTCAGCGACTTCCCGGGAAGGGTCGTCTTGGCACTGGCGCCCCCGCCGATCATGTCCGTCGAGGCCAGCACGCGCTCGTCCCCCACGGGAACGTAGTTGTTGGCCGCGCCGGCCTTGATGGCGTCCTTGGAAACGGCGGCAAAGTCCGGCGTCGCCACGACCACCACGTTGTGGCCCATGGCCGCGACCGGCAGCTTGCCCGTATGGGTCAGTTCGATGGTGATGGTGGGGCAACTGGCCGAAACGGTGACGCTCTTCTGGTCGAACTGCATGCGATCGTCACCCTGCAGCTTGATCGTGCAGTTGGGGGCGGCCTGGGCAAAACCCGCCATGCCCAGCATGGCCAGTCCGAACAGAACGGAAACGGTTTTCATGGTGATACTCCTGCATTGGAAAGCATGGGATGAATCCACGTTTCGCATTATGGGCGGCCGGAAGCCCGAGTGCCTTGATCCAAATCAGTTTCCGCCACGATCATCGCGCCCTTCATCTTCCAGCAAGCCTTTCACCTGCCTCCAGACTTTCCGCCAACCCCTCATCCGGGCGGGTCCGGAGAGGCGCCTTCCTCCGGCTTCACCCTGAACCAGGCCGCGTACAGGGCAGGCAGGAACAGCAGGGTCAGCAATGTCGCCACGGTCAATCCACCCATGATGGCGATGGCCATGGAGCCGTAGAACGCGCTGCGCGAGAGCGGGATCATGGCCAGGATCGCCGCCAGCGCGGTCAGCACGATGGGGCGGAAACGGCGCACGGTGGCGTCGATGATGGCGTGCCAGCGGTCGTGCCCGGCATCGATGTCCTGCTGGATCTGGTCCACCAGGATCACCGAATTGCGCATGATCATGCCGGCCAGCGCGATGGTGCCCAGCATGGCGACGAAACCGAACGGCATGCGGAACACCAGCAGGAACAGGGTCACCCCGATCAGGCCCAGCGGCGCGGTCAGCAGCACCAGCATGACCTGCGGGAAGCTGCGCAGCTGCAGCATCAGCAGGGTCACCACCACCAGCAGGAACAGCGGCAGGCCGGCCTTGATCGAATCCTGCCCGCGCGCCGAGTCCTCCACCGTGCCGCCGGTTTCCAGCAGGAACCCTGACGGCAGCGCCGCACGGATGGATTCCAGCTCCGGCAGGATCTGCGCCACTACCGTCGGTGGCGTCAGGCCATCGCGGATGTCGGCGCGCACCGTCACCGTCGGCAGGCGGTCGCGGTGCCAGATGATGCCGTCCTCGAACACGTACTCGAGTTCGGCGATCTGCGACAGCGGCACGCTGCCGCCCGCGACGGGCACCGCCAGGCTGTCGAACAGTTCCATCCGCGCGCGCTCGTCGTCCGGACCGCGCAGCAGGATCTCGACCAGTTCGTTGCCTTCGCGGTAGGTGCTGACCGACAGGCCGGACAGCGAACTGGCGACGAAATGCGACAGGTGGGCGCTGCTGACGCCCAATGCGCGGGCGCGTTCCTGGTCCACCTTCAGGCGGATGACCTTGCTGGGCTCGTCCCAGTCCAGGTTGACGTTGGTGGTGTGCGGATTGGCGCGGACCTTTCCGGCCACGTCGCGGGCGATGGCCTGCACGCGGTCGATGTGTTCGCCGGACACGCGGAACTGCACCGGGTAGCCCACCGGCGGCCCGTTCTCCAGCCGCGTCACCCGGAACTGCAGCTCCGGGAACTGCGGCGCGATCTCTTCGATCAACCATTCGCGCACGCGCTCGCGGGCACGCGTGTCCTCGGCCAGCACCACGAACTGCGAGAAGTTGGCCTGCGGCAATTGCTGGTCCAGCGGCAGGTAGAAGCGCGGCGATCCGGTGCCCACGTAGGCCACGTAGTTGCGGATGCCCTCGCGTCCTTCCAGCAGCGCCTCCAGCCGCCGCGCCTGCGCCTCGGTGGAGCGCAGCGAGGCGCCTTCGGCCAGTTCCATGTCCACCATCAGCTCCGGGCGGGTGGAGTCGGGAAAGAACTGTTGCGGCACGAAGCGGAACATCAGCACCGACAGCACGAACGCCGCCACGGTGATGCCGATCACCCGCCAGCGCCGCCGCAGGCAGGCATCCAGCAGGCGGCGGAAACGCCGGTAGAACGGTTTCTGGTAGGGATCGTGCGCATGCTGTTCCGGCTGCGCCGGGCGTGCCAGCCAGCCGAGCAGGGCCGGGTTGCGATCGGCGACGCGTTCACGCAGGCCCAGCCACCGCGCCGCCAGCGAACCGGGTTCCGGCCCCTGCGGCCGGTACAGGTCCGGCAGCATCTTGTCGCCCAGGTAGGGGATGAACAGGATCGCGGCGAACCACGACACCACCAGCGCGATGGTCACCACTTCGAACAGCGAGCGCGTGTACTCGCCGGTGCTGGAGGCGGCGGTGGCGATGGGCAGGAAGCCGGCCGCCGTCACCAGCGTGCCGGTCAGCATGGGGAACGCGGTGGAGTCGTACATGAAGCTGGCCGCCTTCAGGCGATCGAAGCCCTGCTCCATCTTGATCGCCATCATCTCCACCGCGATGATCGCGTCGTCCACCAGCAGGCCCAGCGCCAGCACCAGCGCGCCCAGCGAAATCTTGTGCAGGCCGATGCCGAAGTAGTGCATCACCGAGAACGTCATCGCCAGCACCAGCGGGATCGACACCGCCACCACCAGCCCGGTGCGCAAGCCCAGCGAGAAGAAACTCACCAGCAGCACGATGGCCACCGCTTCGGTCAGCACCTTGACGAACTCGCCCACCGAATCGCGCACCGCCTGCGGCTGGTCGGACACCTTGCCCAGCGCCATTCCCTGCGGCAGCGTGCCTTGCAGGCGCTGGAACTCCGCTTCGAGCACCTTGCCCAGCCTGAGGATGTCGCCGCCGTCCTTCATCGCCACCGCGATGCCGATGGCGTCCTCGCCCATGAAGCGCATCTTCGGCGCGGCCGGATCGGCGAAGCCGCGCCGCACGCTGGCCACGTCGCCCAGCCTGAAAGTGCGGTCGCCGGCGCGGATGGGGAAATCGGCGATCTGCTCGACCGATTCGAAGCCGCCGCTCACGCGCACGCGCACGCGGTCGCTGGGCGTCTCGAAGAAACCGGCCGAGGCGATGGCATTCTGCTCGTCCAGCGCCTGCTGGACCTGCGCCATCGAAATGCCCAGGGTCGCCAGCTTGGTGTTGGACAGTTCTATCCAGATCTTCTCGTCCTGCAGGCCGACCAGTTCCACCTTGCCCACGTCGTCCAGCCGTTGCAGGTCCAGCTCGATGCGGTCGGCGTAGTCCTTCATCACCGCATAGTCGAAACCCGGGCCGGTGAGCGCGTAGATGTTGCCGAAGGTGTCGCCGAACTCGTCGTTGAAGAATGGCCCGATCACGCCCGCCGGCAGCGTGGCGCGGATGTCACCGACGCGCTTGCGCACCTGGTACCACAGCCCGGGCACGTCCTTCGAGCGCATGGAATCGCGCGCCATGAAGATGACCTGCGATTCGCCGGGGCGCGAGTAGGAGCGGATCAACTCGTATTCGCCGGTCCCCATCAGCGCCTTCTCGACGCGCTCGGTGACCTGCCGCGAGACTTCCTCGGCAGTGGCGCCCGGCCACACGGTGCGCACCACCATCGCCTTGAAGGTGAACGGCGGATCTTCCGACTGGCCCAACTGGCGATACGACCAGGCGCCGATCAGCGCCAGCACGATCATCGCGTACAGCACCAGGCCGCGATTGGTCAGCGCCCACTCGGAAACGTTGAAGCGGCGCATGGCGCTCAATCCGCCTGTTCGGGCGAAACGGCGCCGGAAGCCAGCACCGGGCGGTTGTCGCGATCCACCGGGATCACCGCCTGGCCTTCGCGCAACAGGTGCCCGCCGGCCACCACCACCCAGTCATCGGCCGCCACGCCCTCGAACACCGGCACCACGGTTTCGCCCAGTGCCCCCAGGCGCACCGGGCGCGCATGCGCCCGGCCGGTCTGCGCGTCCACCACCCAGACACTGGCCACGCCGTCGGCGTTGCGCTGGACCGACGACAGCGGCACGGTCAGGGACGCGTTTTCGCCGTTGTCGTGGATGAACACGCGGGCGCTCTGTCCCAGTTCGACCGCTTGTGCCGCGTCGCCCTCCAGGCTGGCGCGCGCGGCAAACGTGCGCGTCTGCGGATCGGCGGCGCGGGAGATTTCGCGCAGCACGCCCGGCAACCGCCGTTCCGGCTCGTTCCACAGGACCACCTGCACCGGCTGGCCCGCACTGAACTGGCGGATCCGGTTTTCCGGCAGCGCAATCGCCACCTCGCGGCCACTGTCGGCGGCCAGGGTGAACACGGTCTGCCCGGCGGCCACCACCTGCCCCGCCTCGACCTGGCGACTGGCCACCAGGCCATCGCGCGGCGCACGCAACTGCGAATATCCCGACTGGTTGCGGGCCACGTCGCGCTGGGCGCGCGCGGCGCGCGCCTGGCCTTCGGCCGCTTCCCAGGCCGCCTTCTGCGCGTCATAGGCCGAACGGCTGACCAACTGCTGGTCCAGCAACTGCGCATAGCGGTCCAGGTCGCCCTTGGCGCGCGCGCGTTCGGCCTCCGCGGCGGCGGCCTGCGCTTCGGCGGCCTGTGCCTGCAACGAAAAATCGTCCGGGTCCAGTACCGCCAGCACGTCGCCCTGTTTGACGTGGTCACCCACGTCCACGTTGCGGGCGGCCAGCTTGCCGCCCACCCTGAACGACAACGGTGCCTCTTCGCGGGCGCGTATTTCGCCGGCGTAGGCCGAGTACGCGGACGCCTCCCCGCCACCGGGTTGCGCCACCAGCACCGGACGCGGCGGCTCGTCCGGGGCCTTGCCGCCCCCGCATGCCGACAATGCCAGCAGGATTCCTGCAGATCCGATCATCCAGCGTAGGCCACGCATCATCCCGCTCCTGTTCGTGCACACGGCCCCGTACGGACCCGGCGCGACATAGTACAAATATCGAACCGAATGGTATAGTATTACAGGCATGGTCAATCCAGCCCTCGCCAGGAAACCCAGGAAACCCGCTGCCAAGCCGGCCGGCCCCGGCCGCCCGAAGGACATGGGCAAGCATTCGGCGATCCTCGAAGCCGCCAAGCGGATGTTCGCCCGCGAAGGGTTCGGAAACGTCAGCATGGACAAGATCGCCGCCGAGGCGGGCGTGTCCAAGCTGACGGTCTACAGTCATTTCGGCGACAAGGAAGCCCTGTTCGTGGCCGCCGTGCGCGCCCGCTGCCAGGAAGTGCTGCCGGACGGCCTGTTCGAAGTGGACCTGAAGGGCCCGCTGCGCTCGCAGCTCATGGACATCGCCAGCGCCTTCTTCGGCCTGATCAGCAGCGAGGAAGCCCTGATCACCCATCGCATGATGCTGGCCCCGGGCAAGGCCGACGACCCGCTGCGCAAACTGTTCTGGGAAGCCGGCCCGCAGCGCACCCAGGAAATCTTTTCGGCCTTCCTCAAGGCCCGCGTGGACGCCGGCGAAATGGACATCCCGGACATCCCCCTCGCCTCGGAACAGTTCTTCTCCCTGATCAAGGGCGGGGTGTACAGCCGGATGATGTGCGGCCTGTGCCG
>CAZLSG010000081.1:0-9901 GCA_964562135.1 uncultured Pseudoxanthomonas sp.
GCCGCGATGGGCTCTACCGTGAAAGCCATCGCGGCCAAGGGCCGCTCCTACAGGGAGGCGCGATTGCCGCACTTCATCTGCTAACGTCCGCTCCATGATTCGTGTGCTGATCGCCGAAGACCAGGCCATGCTGCGCGGCGCGTTGTCGGCATTGCTGAGCCTGGAAAGCGACATCGAGGTGGCAGGCGTGGCCGCCGATGGCGAATCGGCCTGGCGCGAGTTGCAGCGGGTCAAGCCGGATGTATTGCTCACCGACATCGAAATGCCGGGACTGACCGGCCTGGAACTGGCCCAGCGCATCCAGCGCCACGAGCTGCCGGTGAAGGTGGTCATCGTCACCACCTTCGCGCGTGCCGGTTTCCTGCGCCGCGCGCTGGATGCCGGTGTATCCGGCTACCTGTTGAAGGATGCGCCCGCGGAAAACCTGGCCGATGCCCTGCGCAAGGTGCGCAACGGCGGCCGTGCCATCGACCCGCAACTGGCGCTGGAAGCCTGGTCCGAAGCCGACCCGCTCAACGACCGCGAGCGCCAGGTGCTGCGCCTGGCCGGCGAGGGGCTTTCGGCCGGCGAGATCGCCGCCAGGCTCGGCCTGTCGCAGGGCACGGTGCGCAACTACCTGTCCGAGGCGATCGGCAAGCTGGGCGTCGGCAACCGCATCGAAGCCCATCGTCTGGCGCGGCAGAAGGGCTGGCTGTAAGCGTCCGCCGGCACCACGGCGGTACTGTCCAATCGCCCTTGCCGGGCATAGACTCGCGTGGACCCGGTCCTAAGGTGCCCTAGCCATGAACGTGATTGCCCGCCCGCCCGTGCTGTTCTGGATCGTCGCCATCCTGGCCGTGGTGTGGAACCTGTTCGGTGTGTTCTCGTTCTACTACCACTTCACCGCCACGCCCGAGGTCGTCGCCACCTGGCCCGAGGAGCAGCAGCGCATCTTCGCGGCCATGCCGCGCTGGCTGTTCGTGCCGTTCGCGGTCGCCACCGTTGGCGGACTGCTCGGTTCGCTCGGCCTGTTGCTGCGCCGGCGCTGGGCGACACCGGTGCTGCTGTTGTCGCTGCTGGCGATCATGGTCCAGTTCGCGGCCAACTACCTGACTACCCCGTTGTGGGAGTTGACCGGCGTGCGCGGCGCGCTGTTCCCGCTGTGGATTGCCCTGGTCGGGCTGTTCCTGTGGCAGTACGCGCGCGGGTCTGCCGCCCGCGGCTGGTTGCGCTGAAGGCCGCAATGGGTTCGTAGGTCGGCCCTGCGTGGTCGACGCGCGGGATGTCTGGATGTGCGCGGAGCGTCGGGGATGTGCCCCGACCTACGCATACCGTGTCTTCAGCATCTCGAAGGCGCTGCGCAACGCCAATGCCTCGCCGCCCGCCGGGCGGCCGGGCCGGTCGCTGTCGTTCCATGCATACACGTCCAGGTGCGCCCATGGGGTGCCATCGGGGACGAAGCGTTCCAGGTACAGCGCGGCGGTGACCGCGCCGGCCATGCGCGAGCCGGCGTTGGCGATGTCGGCGACGTTGCTGGTCAGGTAACGCAGGTAAGGGCGCCACAGCGGCATCCGCCACACCGGGTCGCGGGTGCGCTGGCCGGCGGCCAGCCAGTCGTTGGCCAGCGTGTCGTCGTTGGCGAACAGCGCCGGCAGGTCGGGGCCCAGCGCGATGCGCGCGGCGCCGGTCAGGGTGGCGAAGTCGAGGATGGCGGCGGGCGCGAGTTCCCCGGCATGCGTGAGCGCGTCGCACAGCACGATGCGGCCTTCGGCGTCGGTATTGTCGATCTCCACGCTCACGCCCTTGCGGGTGGCGATCACTTCGCCGGGACGGTAGGCGTTGGGACCGATGGCGTTTTCCACCGCCGGCACCAGCAGGGTGATGCGCAGTGGCAGCTTGCGCGCCATGACCAGTTCCGCCAGCGCGATCGCGTGCGCGGCGCCGCCCATGTCCTTCTTCATGTTGCGCATGCCGTCGGCGGGCTTGATGTCCAGCCCGCCGGTGTCGAAGCACACGCCCTTGCCGACGATGACCAGGTGCGGGTGCGATGCATCGCCCCATTGCAACTTGAGCAGCCGCGGCGCGCGGTGCGAAGCGCGGCCGACGGCGTGGATGGCGGGGAAATTCCGCGCCAGCAGCTCATCGCCGACGATGCTTTCGAACACGGCGCCATGTGCCTGCGCAATGTCGTGCGCGGTGGTTTCCAGCTGTTCCGGACCCATGTCCTCGGTGGGCGTGTGGACCAGGTCGCGCACGCGCGCGCAGGCCGCCAGCAGGTCGAAGGCTTCGGCGTTGGCCGCGTCGCCCAGTGCCAGCCGCGCCGGCGCGCGCGGCGCGCGCTTGTAACGGGTGAAGCGGTAACTGCCCAGGCCCCAGCCCAATTGCAGCGCGGCCAGTGCCGCCGGTTCCGGCGGGGTCGCCAGTCGCCAGTCGCCTTCGGGCAGGCCGAACGGCGCATGCGCGTAGGCATAGGCATCCAGCGGGTCGCCGATGCCCAGCACCGCGCCGGCAAGACCGTGCTCACCCGGCAACAACAGCAACGAGCCGGGCGCGGCGGTGAAGCTCTGCGATTGCAGCCAGGCGACGGTGGCTGCGGACTGGCGGGTTTTCCAGCCGGCCAGTTGCGCGGCGGTCAGCACGTGCAAGGGCAGGGCGGTATCGGTATCGGCGGTGAATCCGGGAGGCAGGGTCATGGGCGTCGGGTCACGCGAGGGGTTGTGATTCCAGCCAGTCGGCCAGGGCGGTCAGGGTGCTGAATTCCAGGTCGGGGTACAGGTCGTCGTGCGGCCAGGCATGCAGTCCGCCGGGGTGGTCGTCGCGGCGCAGCCAGCAACTGCGCAGCCCGGCGCGCGCGGCGCCGCGCACGTCCGCGTCCACGTGGTCGCCGACGTGCAGCACGTCGGTCGGCGGCAGGCCCAGGCGTTCGCAGGCGGCCAGGAAGATGCTTGCTTCCGGTTTCGCCGCGCCGTGTTCGCGCGCGTGCACCTGCGCGGCGAAGTGGTGGGCGATGCCGACCTGGCCCAGGTCCGCATTGCCATTGCTGAGCGAGGCCAGCGGCACGCGGCGCGCGATGCGCGCGAGGGCGTCCAGCGCGTCCGGATAGAAGTCCACCCGGTTGCGCGCGGCGTAGAAGGTCTCGTAGGCCGGTTCAAGCAATGCCATGTCCGCGCCGCTGCGTTCCAGCGCGCGCTGCAGGGTCAGCCGGCGCAGCGCGCTCATGTCGTGCAGCAGGTGCGGATGTTCGGCGAATACCTGCGCGCGCAGGTTGCGCATGGCGTCCACCGGGAACAGCGCCGCGGTGCGCGGGCTGTGGACTTCGAACCAGTCGTGCAGCACCTGCTCGATGCGCGCGCCAATGGGGGCGAACGGCCACAGGGTGTCGTCGAGGTCGAGGGTGATGGCGCGTACGGTGAAACTCACCCGCCCATGTTACCGCGCGGGGGTCTCAGCGTTCGGAAAGTTCGGTGGCGGCTTCGGCGGGCACAGGCGCGTGAGGTGGCGGTTCGGTGGCGGCAGGCGGGTCCCCGGCCGCGTCCGCACGGGTATCGGTGGCATCCGGATTGCCGTCGCCGTCCGCGGTTTCCTCCAGCCCCGCCATCAGGTTGGTGCGGACGATGGCGAACCATTCCGACGTCACGCCGGCAATCTGCACCCAGCGCGTGCCGGTGATGGCGGCCAGCGGTTCGGAGCGGCCCACCAGGAAGCCGGTGGCCAGGCCGGCGGCGATGATGCGGAACGGCGTCCAGCCCTCGCGCCAGGTCCGCTTGAGGCCGTCCCAGTGCGCCACCGTCTCCAGGCCGCTGGTTTCGAGCGTGCGTTCGGCGCGTTGCACCATCCGCTGCCGGGCCTTGAAATTCATGGCGCGGTCTCCGCGGCGGGCGGCGGCGTGTCGTCATCGTCGTCGTCCAGCAGCCCGAGGCGCTTCAACTGGCGGCGGGTGGCGTTCATCCGCGCCTGGTCGAAGAAGTAACTGCCGCGCCACACCGCCAATCCGGTGATTGCCAGGTTGGCCAGCGCGACGAAGGAGAACGCCTGCAGCCACGACAGGCCCAGGCGTTCCAGCAGCACGATCAGCGCCGAGGTCATCAGCAGCCAGGCCGAGGCGCCGAACACGATGGCCGCGCTGATCCAGATCAGCGCATAGCCCAGCGCGCTGCGCGCCAGTGCCAGGTCGGCCACCACCAGCTTGCGCAATGCACGCGCGGTGCCGGCCGCCGAACCCAGCGTGGCCTTGCCCGCCGCGCCGACCTGGCGCAGGGTTTCGTCCAAGCTTGGCGTGGACGCCGGTTCCGGTGTCTCGTCGCCCGGAGGGATGTTGGGATCGCTCACGCGACCGGCTTATTTGTCGTTGCTGCTGGCCAGCTTGGCGATCAGCCAGCCGGCGGCGAAGGCCACGCCGAACGAGGCCAGCGGGCGTTCGCGGATCAGGTCGGCGGCGCTGTCGATCAGGTCGCGGCCCTTGTCCAGCAATACGTCGACCTGTTCCTTGGCGGCCGCGCCGCTTTCCTCGGCAGCGGCCAGTCCGGCCAGCGCGCTGTCGGCAAGCTCGGACTTGACGTTGGCCTTGCCCAGCTTGAGCTCGTCGCCCGCGGCGCTGGCGGCGCCCTTGAGGGCTTCGCCGGCGGCGGAAGCGGCGGACTTGAGGTGCGAGCCGGCTTCGCCCAGGTTGCTCTTGACGGCGTCGGTGGAGGTGGGGCTCATCGTGGTTCTCCTTCGGGGGATGTCAAGGACCGGCGGGGAAAAACATCGCTTCGGCCCGGGCTGCGGCCTGATCGGCGCTGCAGGTGGTTTGCGTGCCCGGCCAGTCTACGCAACATTCCGGGTAGCCGCACGGCATGCGGCGGCTTCACGTGGTCTTCACTGCATCTGCAAGCTGCCCTGTGCGCCGCCGCGACGGATGTGCAACACCAGTTGCTGCGGGCGCTCGGACAGTCCGGCCAGCAGGGTGGCCAGGTCGCCCACGCGGCCGCCGCTGACGCCGACCACCACGTCGCCCTGGCGCAGCCCGCTCTTCTCGGCGCGGCTGCCGGGCTCCACCTTTTCCACCAGCACGCCGCTGACCTGGCGGTTGCGGCGCACGGCTTCGGGCAGCTCGGCCAGGGTGGCGCCGGCCAGTCGTGGATCCAGCGCCAGGCCTTCCATCGCGCGCGGCTGCTCGCGCAGGGTGGCGGTCAGTTGCAGCGGCTTGCCGTCGCGGCGCACGTCCAGCGTGACCTGTGCGTTGGGTGACTGCAAACCCTGGAAGTTGCGCAGCGCCTCGCTGTTGTCGATGCGCTGGCCGTTGGCGGCGACGATCACGTCCTGCGCTTGCAGGCCGGCGACGGCGGCGGCCGAATTCGGCAGCAGCCGGGTCACCAGCGCGCCGCGCGCGCTGTCCAGTTGCAATGCGCGGGCCAGCCGTTCGGTCACGTCCTGGGTTTCCACGCCCAGCGTGCCGCGGCGGACTTCGCCGGTGGTCAGCAACTGGTTCATCACGTCGTGGGCCAGGTCCACCGGGATGGCCAGGCCCAGACCGATGTTGCCGGCCGCGCTGCCGCGCGGGTTGAAGCTGGCGGTGTTGATGCCCACCAGTTCGCCTTTCAGGTTGACCAGCGCGCCGCCGGAGTTGCCGGGATTGATGGAGGCGTCGGTCTGGATGAAGTTCTGGTAGCCCAGCCCGCGGATGCCGCTGCGGCCCACCGCCGAGACGATGCCCGAGGTCACCGTCTGGCTGAAGCCGAACGGATTGCCCACCGCCACGACGAAATCGCCTACTTCCAGGGTGTCGTTGCGGGCCAGCGCGATCGCGGTGAGGTTTTCGGCCGGGATGCGCATCAGCGCCACGTCGGTATCCGCGTCCGAGCCGAGGAATTCGGCCTTCAGCGTGCGCCCGTCGGCCAGCGTCACCGAGACGTCGTCGGCGCCTTCGATCACGTGGTGGTTGGTCAGCACGTAGCCGCGCTGGGCATCGACGATCACGCCCGAGCCCAACGATTCGTTGATCCGTTCCTGCGACAGTTCCGGGAACATGCGGCGGAAGAACGGGTCGCCGCCGAAGGGACTGACCCGCACCCGCTGCTTGGTGTGCACGCTGACCACCGAGGGCATCACCCGCTTCAGCATCGGCGCCAGCGACGGCAGCGGCTGTCCGTCGACGGAACCGGGCAGGGCGGCCATCGTCGGCGTGGCCACTGTGGCCGGGCTGGCCTGGGCCTGGGGCAGGCCAGCGACCAGGGTGGTGGCGGCAAAACCGCCGAATGCGCCGGCGGCGATCAGGACGAGGAGAGTGGGGGCGGTTCGCATGGGTTCCGGATGCAGGGTGGGCGTCGTGGGAAAGGAAATCGCGGCACCCATGACCGGATGCAAGGCCGGGCGTGGCGCGTACCTGAACGAGTCTGCTGCGTGTCCCCTAAATGCGCCATGAAGTCGCCATCCGGCCGTCGCCCGCGCGGGGCAACGGCTCATGGCATCCGGGCATGTCGCGGAGCTCGTTTTTCAGTTGACAGGTGTTGCCGGCGGGGGTAGTTTGCAAGCCTTGTCCTGCCACAACATGTAGCGTGGCGTGGACGAGGCGGACCCAATCAGTAGGGTTTATCGGAAAGCGCTCTGGGGAGGCGCAACGGTGGATTTCGACGAGTGCAGGGCAGGCCGCAAACCAGTTCAAAACCATGAAAACCGTGTGTCGCACGTCCGGCGGCCGGCTTTGCCGTCCGCGCAAGGTGGCGTTGAGGCCCCGGGACCCGGACACACAGACAAGAATTCAGGGAGAGCAGCAAAATCATGAGCACGGTGCGCCTTGAGGCGATCAACACGGACAAAGCCGCCGAGAACCGCATTCCGATGCAACCGGCCTCCCAGGACATCTGGGACAAGAAGTACCGGTTGAAGACCAAGCAGGGCGAAGCCCTGGACGCCGACATCGACGGCACCTACCAGCGCGTGGCCCGCGCCTTGGCCGATGCCGAGGAAACCGCCGAGAAACGCGCCTACTGGTATGAACGCTTCGTCTGGGCCTTGCGCCGCGGGGCCATCCCCGCCGGCCGCATCACCTCCAACGCAGGCGCGCTGGAGCACAAGCCGGCCACCAGCACCATCAACTGCACCGTGTCCGGCACCGTCGAGGACTCGATGGACGGCATCCTGGACAAGGTCCACGAGGCCGGCCTGACCCTGAAGGCCGGCTGCGGCATCGGTTACGAGTTCAGCACGTTGCGCCCCAAGGGTGCCTTCGTCGCCGGCGCCGGCGCCTACACCTCCGGCCCGATGTCGTTCATGGATATCTACGACAAGATGTGCTTCACCGTCTCCAGTGCCGGTGGCCGCCGCGGCGCGCAGATGGGCACGTTCGAAATCTCGCACCCGGACGTGAAGGACTTCATCCGCGCCAAGCGCGAGGACGGACGCCTGCGCCAGTTCAACCTGTCGCTGCTGATCACCGATGGCTTCATGGAAGCGGTGGACAGCGATGCCGACTGGCCGCTGGTGTTTCCGGTCAACGGCAAGGAACAGGGCGACGTCGATTTCGAGGATCCCGCCCAGGTGGTGTGGCGCGACTGGCCCACGCACAGGAACTACGTGGTCCGCGACGACGGGCTGGTGGCCTGCAAGGTGTACGGCCACATCAAGGCGCGGCACCTGTGGGACATGATCATGGTCTCCACCTACGACTACGCCGAGCCGGGCTTCATCCTGATCGACCGCGTCAACGAGATGAACAACAACTGGTGGTGCGAGAGCATCCGCGCCACCAACCCCTGCGGCGAGCAGCCGCTGCCGCCGTACGGCGCCTGCCTGCTGGGTTCGGTCAACCTGACCACCTTCGTGCGCGACCCGTTCACCGACAAGGCGCGCTTCGACTGGGAGGAATACAAGGAAGTCGTGCGCGTGTTCACCCGCATGCTGGACAACGTGGTGGAGGTCAACGGCCTGCCGCTGGAGCAGCAGCGCGCCGAGATCATGCGCAAGCGCCGCCACGGCATGGGCTTCCTGGGCTTGGGCTCCACCCTGACCATGCTGAAGATGAAGTACGGCAGCGCCGAGTCCTGCGCGTTCACCGAGGCCATCGCCCGCGAAATGGCCGTGGCCGGCTGGGAGATGGGCCTGGCGCTGGCGAAGGAGAAGGGCCCGGCCCCGATCATGGAGGAGCGCTTCACCGTCACCGCCGAGATGCTGCGCAAGCGCCCGGAAATGGCGAAGGACGGCTGGCGCGTCGGCCAGCGGATCGAGGGCAAGGTGCTGCACGCCCGCTACAGCCGCTACATGCAGCGCGTGGCCGAAGTGGCCCCGGAGCTGGTGGATGAGCTGGTCGACGTGGGCGCGCGCTTCACCCACCACAGCTCCATCGCCCCCACCGGCACCATCAGCCTGTCGCTGGCCAACAACGCTTCCAACGGCATCGAGCCATCCTTCGCGCACCACTACAGCCGCAACGTGATCCGCGAAGGCAAGAAGAGCAAGGAAAAGGTCGACGTCTGGTCCTATGAGCTGTTGGCCTATCGCGAACTGGTCAATTCCAAGGCGATGCCGTTCAGCGACGAGCCCGAGGCGCAACTGCCGGACTATTTCATCTCTGCCGACGACATCAGCCCCAAGGAACACGTGGACGTGCAGGCTGCGGCGCAGAAGTGGGTGGACAGTTCCATCTCCAAGACCGCCAATGTCCCCACCGACTATCCGTACGAGCAGTTCAAGGACATCTATCGCTACGCCCACCAGCAGGGCCTGAAGGGGTGCACCACGTTCCGCTTCAACCCGGCCGCCTTCCAGGGCGTGCTGGTGAAGGAAGCGGACCTGGAAAACACCACCTACCGCTTCGAGCTGGAGGACGGCAGCGTGGTGGAGGTCAAGGGCAACGAGCAGATCGAGTACGACGGCGAAATGCACACCGCCGCCAACCTGTTCGATGCGTTGAAGGAAGGGTATTACGGCAAGTTCTGAGCCCGGCTGCGAGGCGGGCGCAAAGTCCCCTTCCCGGCCGTGGGAAGGGGCATGCGGGCAAGGGGAGCGGCTCCACGCATCAGACTCCCCGCACCGGCAAGACGAGACCACGGCCAACCGCGCGGAAGCTGTCTGCGGCCAGTTCCGTTTTCCCACAGGCATCGGCAAACCGGTATAGCATCCGCATCGTGTCAACCCCACGCCCCAGGAGGGCATTATGAGCAATGCAAATGGTGTGACGGCGACGATTGCTGATGCCGCCGAAAGCGTGAAAGACAAGGCCGTGGAAATCGGCGAGGCCGTCGCCGACAAGGCCGGTGCTGCCGTCGCCAGCGCCAAGAAGACCGCCAAGAAGGCGGAAAAAACGGTAAAGGCCGACTTCGCCAAGGCCAGGAAGGCAGTGAAGAAAACCGCCGACAAGGCCACCAGGACCGTCAAGAAGACGGCCGACAAGGCCGCCAAGTCGGTGAAGAAGACCGTGGCCAAGACCAAGAAGAAACTAGAAGCCGCCAGCGCCAGCGCCAAGAAGGAAGCGGCGGTGCTGAAGAAGAAGGTGACCGGCGCCAGGAAGACCACGGCCAAGAAAGCCACCGCTGCCAAGAAGACGGCCAAGAAGGAAATCGCCAAGGCCAATAAGGCGGTGAAGAAGACTGGAGCCAAGGCCAAGAAGACGGTGAAGAAGGACGTGGCCAAGGCCAGGAAGGCCGTCAAGAAGACCGAGGCCAAGGTGAAGAAGAGCGTGAACAAAGCGGTCAAGAAGGTCACGCCCAAGAAAACCGCCAAGAAGGCCGCTCCCAGGAAGGCAGTGAAGAAAGCGCCGGCCAGGAAAGCGGCGCCGAAGAAGGCCGCCAAGAAAGCGGCACCCAAGAAGAAGTGATCCGCACCACCTGCCCCCTGCCGTGAACGCAGGGGGCAGGGCAGGGACAGCACCTACCACCCGCAAACGCACAACAGGATTCGCAGGCCATGGCCGTCAAGATCGACAAGAAAATCAAGGGTTACAGCG
>CAZLSG010000082.1:0-9574 GCA_964562135.1 uncultured Pseudoxanthomonas sp.
AGCGCATTGGCGGTGGAGGTGCGCACGATGCCCAGGCCCACGTTGGGCACCGAGTTGCTGCGCATGTACGAGCGCCGCTCGCGCGGCCCTACTTCCACCCTGGCCACGTCGCCCAGACGCACCACGTAGCCGTCATCGCCCTTGAGCAACGGAATCTGCTCGAACTGCTCCGGCACGCGGTAGCCGCGCTCCACCCGCAAGGTGAAATCGCGGTCTTCCGATTCGATCCGTCCGGCAGGCAATTCGACGTTCTCGCGGCGCAGCGCGGCTTCCACGTCGGCGGCGGTCACGTTGCGCGCGGCCATCGCGTCGCGGTCGAGCCATATCCGCATCGAGTAGCGCTGGCTGCCGCCCAACTGTACCCGCGCAACGCCATCGAGCGAGGACAGGCGGTCGATGATGTAGCGTTCGGCGTAATCGCTGAGCTCCAGCGTGTCCATCGTGCCGGACCGCATGTTCAGCCACAGGATGGCCTCGGCGTCGGCCTCGACCTTGGCGACCTCGGGTGGATCGGCCTCGATCGGCATGCGGTCCATGACCCGGCTGATCGCATCGCGCACGTCGTTGGCGGCGGCCTCGATGTCTCGACTGAGGTTGAACTCGATGGTCACGTCGGAGCGGCCGTTGCGGCTCTGCGACTGGATCGTGCGGATGCCTTCGATGCCGGCCAGCGCGTCTTCCAGTATCTGGGTAATGCGGGTTTCGACCACCGCGGCGGACGCGCCCGGATAGGTGACCTCCACCGACACGATGGGCGGGTCGATGTTGGGCAGTTCGCGCACGGTCAGGCGCATGAACGACATCACGCCCAGCACGATCAGCAGCAGGCTCATCACCACCGCCAGCACCGGTCGCTTGATCGAGAGGTCGGAGAGTTTCATCCCCCGGCGCGCGCCCCTTCCGCAGTTGGCGCTTCCGTCACCCGCGCGCCCGGCCGGAGCTTGCCGGTGCCATCGACCACGATGCGGTCGCCGGCCTGGACGCCTTCGAGAATCTCGACCTGGTTGCCGATGCGCGTGCCGGTACGCACCCTGGCCTGCTCGACGCTTTCGTCATCCTTCACGCGGTAGACGAAGGAGTCGCGGCCTACCTGCACGACGGCGATCTCGGGCACCGCCAGCACCTCGCGCTGCGAGGAAGCCATCCGCAGGCTCATCAGCATGCCCGGCCGCAGCATGCGGTCCGCGTTGTCGAAATCCGCGCGCACGGTGGCGGCCCGCGTCACCGGATCGATGCGGGTATCGACGGTGGCGACGGTGCCGGTGAATTCGCGCCCCGGCCACGCCGCGACCTGCCCGGCCACCGGATTCCCTTCGGCCAGCAAAGCCAGCGCGCCTTCCGGCACCTGGAAATCGACGAAGACACGATCGATGTCGTCCAGCGTCGCGATCACCGTGTTGGCGGTCACCAGCGAGCCCGGGCTCACCTGGCGGATGCCCAGCACCCCCGCGAACGGCGCGCGCACGCTGCGGTCGCCGATGTCGGCACGCATCTGCCGCACCTGCGCCTGCGTGGCGTCGCGGATCGCCTTCTGGCTGTCCAGCGCGGAACGGGCGATCAATTGCTGTTCGGCCAGTTCCTGCTGGCGGCGGTACAACTGGTCGGCCTCGGCAAAGGCTGCCTGCGCGGATGCCAGCGCCGCTTGTTGCGAATCGTTGCGAAGGGTCACCAGCGGCGTGCCGGCGCGGACCTCCTGCCCGCTTTCGAAATGCACCGTCTCGATGATTTCGCTGACCTTGGCGGTCAAGGCCACCGATTCTCGCGCCTTGACCGTCCCCAGCGCCTGCGAGGTATCGCTCCAGGCCGCCGGTTGGACCACCCGGGTAGTGACCACCGCCGCCGCACCCTGACCGCCACTTTCGGCGGAGCCGCCCCTGCCGCAGGCGGCCATGCCACCCGCCAGCAGCAAGACACCCGCCAGCCGCATCACGGACCCGGCCGGACCGAGCATTCGTATCATCTTCATGGACGCAAGTTTACCGGGAGCGCCATGACGCTTGCGGTACTCAAGCGGCTTTTCCGCCCATGACCAATGGGACTTGATTGGTCCCGTTCAGGAAAACTCAATCCAGTCGCAAGCTCGCGATCACCTGCTGCGCCAGTTGCTCCGGGGCATCCAGAGCCGCGTCCAGACGCAATTCCGGGCTTTCGGGGGCTTCATAGGTCGAATCGATGCCAGTGAAGTTGGGGATCAGGCCCGCGCGCGCCTTCCGGTACAGGCCTTTTGCGTCCCGCGCCTCGGCCACCGACAGCGGCACGTCCACGAACACTTCCATGAACTCGCCTTCGCGGAAGCGTTCACGCGCCATGCGCCGTTCTGCGCGAAACGGCGAAATGAAACTGACCAGCACGATCAACCCGGCGTCGGCCATCAACCGCGCCACCTCGGCCACCCGGCGGATGTTCTCCACGCGGTCTTCGTCGGTGAAGCCCAGGTCCCGGCTGAGCCCATGGCGCACGTTGTCGCCGTCGAGGATGAAGGTGTGGTACCCGCGCGCATGCAGTTGCTTTTCCACCAGATTGGCGATGGTGGACTTGCCGGCGCCGGACAGGCCGGTGAACCACAACACCTTCGGCGACTGGCCCTTGATCCGGGAGCGGGCGGCGCGATCCACGTCCAGGTGCTGCCAATGCACGTTGCCGGAACGGCGCAACGCGAAATCCAGTCCGCCCGCGCCCACCGTGGCGTTGCTTTGGCGGTCGATCAGGATGAATCCTCCGAGCGCGCGGCTGCTCGAGTAGGGGGCGAAAACGACAGGCTCTTCCAGGCTCAGGTTGCAATACCCGATCTCGTTCAATGACAGCCGCTTGGCGGCAATGTGCTCCTGCGTGCTCGTGTCGACGCGATGCTTTATCTCGCTGATGCTCGCCGCCACGGTGCGCGCGCCGATCTTCAGCCAATAGGTGCGCCCCGGGAACAGCGGCTCGTCCCCCATCCACAACAGATGTGCGGCGAACTGATCGGCCACTTCGGGAAGGTCGTTGGCCGCGGCGATCACGTCGCCCCGGCTTATGTCGATCTCGTCGGCCAATGCCAGCGTCACCGGCTGCCCGGCCCCTGCAGCGGCCACATCGCCCCGGCTTCCAAGCACGCGGACGACCCTTGTGCGTCGCCCCGACGGCAATACCGCCACTTCATCGCCGGGCGCGACCGTGCCAGCCACCACAGTGCCTGCATAGCCGCGGAAATCCGGGTGTGGCCGGTTCACCCATTGCACGGGCAGGCGCAGTCCGCCCTCCAGACCCTCGGCTGGCACCGGCGCGGTTTCCAGGCATTCCAGCAGACAGGGGCCGTCGTACCACGGCATCCGCTCCGAACGCCGCGAGAGATTGTCGCCCTCCAGCGCGCACAACGGGATGCACGCGACCGAAGGAATCCCGAGCCGCCCGGCCAACACGCGATAGCCGGACGCGATGGTTTCGAAGACGGCCCGGTCGAAGCCGGCCAGGTCCATCTTGTTCACCGCCAGCACCACCTGGCGAATGCCCAGCAGCGAGACGATGTAGCTGTGCCGGTGGGTCTGCGCCAACAGGCCCTTGCGCACGTCCACCAGCACCACCGCCAGGTCGGCGGTGGACGCGCCGGTGGCCATGTTGCGGGTGTACTGCTCGTGGCCGGGGCAATCGGCAACGATGAACTTGCGCTTGTCCGTGTCGAAGTAGCGGTAGGCCACGTCGATGGTGATGCCCTGCTCGCGCTCGGCGTCCAGGCCATCCAGCAGCAGGGCGTAATCAATGCGCTCGCCCTGGGTGCCATGCTTGCGGCTGTCCTTCTCCAGCGTGGCCAGTTGGTCGTCGAACAGTCGCTTGCTGTCATGCAGCAGGCGGCCGATCAGCGTGCTCTTGCCGTCGTCCACGCTCCCGCAGGTGATGAAACGCAGCAGCGGCTTGGCCTCGTGCCGCTTGAGGCAAGCGGCGATGTCGCTGGATGCGGCCATCAGAAATAGCCCTCCAGCTTCTTCTTCTCCATCGACGCTCCGGGATCATGGTCGATCACCCGGCCCTGCCGCTCCGAGCTGGTGGCCACCAGCATCTCGGCGATGATCTTCTCCAGCGAGTCCGCATCGGAGTCGATGGCGCCGGTCAGCGGGTAACAGCCCAGGGTGCGGAAACGCACGCGCCGGGGCCGGGGCGCCTCGCCCGCGCGCAGCGGCAGGCGCTCGTCGTCCACCAGGATCAACGCGCCGTCGCGCTCCACCACCGGGCGTTCGGCGGCGAAGTACAACGGCACCACCGGGATGTTCTCGCGATAGATGTAGAGCCAGATATCCAGCTCGGTCCAGTTGGACAGCGGGAACACGCGCACGCTCTCGCCCTTGTGGATGCGCGTGTTGTACAGGTTCCACAACTCCGGCCGCTGGCTCTTCGGGTCCCAGCGGTGCCTGTCGTTGCGGAACGAGAACACGCGCTCCTTGGCGCGCGACTTCTCCTCGTCGCGGCGGGCGCCGCCGATGGCCGCGTCGAAACCGTAATGGTCCAGTGCCTGCTTCAGTCCCTGGGTCTTCATCACGTCGGTGTGCACCGTGGCGCCATGGGTAACCGGGCCGATGCCTCGCACGATGCCTTCCGGATTGACGTGCACGCGCAGTTCCAGCCCGGTCTCGGCTACGCGCCTGTCGCGGAACGCAATCATTTCGCGGAACTTCCAGCGGGTGTCCACATGCAGCAGCGGAATCGGCGGGCGGGCCGGCGCGAAGGCCTTCAACAGCAGGTGCATCAGCACCGAACTGTCCTTGCCCACCGAATACAGCAGGACCGGATTGCGGAATTCGGCCGCAACCTCGCGCAGGATGTGGATGCTCTCCGCCTCCAGGCGGTCCAGGTGGGAAAGAGGCGTTGCAGAGGTCATCGATGCGGCGAGCGGCAGAAGGCGCAATCAGGGTAGCAGCATCACCATGGTGCCTGGCCGGTCGCACCTTCCATCTGCGGTTTCGTCGCGGCAGGAGCCAATCCGTCGCCCACCCCCTTCCGCCGGCGACGCGGGCCGCTATCCTGCACCGCATCCTCCCAGCCGACGCCATCCCGTGTTCGCCAGCCTGTCCCTGATCATCCGCGTCCTCGCCGCCTGGTCCATCGCCCTGCTGTTGGCCGGCTTCCTGTGGAGCGGGCTCTTCTATGGCATGCGGGAAGGGCCGGGCTGGCTGTTCGGCATGCTGTCCATGTTGCTGATGGCGTCGGTGCTGGTCGGCACCATCAGCCACCTGCGCCGGGTCTGGCTGATCACCGGACGACTGGATGGCGACACCCTGACCAGCCGCCAGCGCCGCCAGATCGAAGTCCCGCTGGACACGGCCGCCACCTTTTCGCTGGTCGAGGGCGCCCTGCGGGAACTGCCGCGGGTGGAGGAAACCGAAAGCGCGCCGGACAGCCTGCAGGCACGGGTGAAGGTGCGCCGGCCCGAAACCTACGGCGGCCCGCGCAAGCCGTCGCGCTTCAACATCATGGCCCGCTTCGCGGTGCAGCGCGACCTGGTGCAGGCCACGGTGACGCCGGGCAACGGCACCAGCAGCGTGACCATGGTGTTCGAGCCGGACGCGAGCGTGTGGATGGATCTGTTCGTGCTGGACGACGGCGTCAACGCGGAGAATGCCGAGGCGGTCACCCGCGCCATCACCCGGCGCATTGCCGAGCAACGCCTGCAGGAACAGGCCGACGCCGAGAAGACCGTCAGCGAGAAGGAGCTGACCGTGGCACGACTGAACCTGCTCAACGCGCAGGTGGAACCGCACTTCCTCTACAACACCCTGGCCAGCGCGCAAGTGCTCACGCGGACCGATCCGCCGCGCGCGGACCTGATGCTGGGCCACCTGATCCAGTACCTGCGCAGCTCCCTGCCACGTACCGAGGACACCCTTTCCACCCTGGGCGAGGAGTTGGAGCGAACCCTGGCCTATCTGGAAATCCTGAAGATCCGCATGGGGACGCGGCTGACGCTGCAGATCGAAGTGCCCGATGCGCTGAAATCCGTGCCGATGCCGTCCATGATGCTGCAGACCCTGGTGGAGAACGCCATCAAGCACGGCCTGGAACCCAAGCCTGGCGGCGGCACCGTCTGGATTCTTGCGCGCCGCCACGACGACCACGTCACGTTGACGGTGGCCGACGACGGCCAGGGTTTCGGCGGCCGGAGCAGCGGCACCGGCATCGGCCTGAAGAACCTGCGCGAACGCCTGCGCCTGACCTTCGACAACACGGCTTCGTTCGCCATCGTCTCCAATTTCCCCAGCGGCGTGGCCGCCACCCTGACCCTGCCGCTGCCCGGCCATGGGGTCGCTCCATGACTTTCCGCGCCGTCATCGCCGAGGACGAGGAACTGCTGCGCAACGCACTGTGCTCGCTGTTGCGCACGGCATGGCCGGAACTGGACATCGTGGCCGAATGCGAGGATGGCGCCAGCGCGCTGGAAGCCATCGCCGAGCTGCAACCGGACGTGGCCTTCCTGGACATCCGCATGCCCGGCCTGACCGGCATCGAGGTGGCACGCGGCATGGCCGATGCCAGCCCGCGCAGCCAGGTCGTGTTCGTCACCGCCTACGACCAGTACGCCATCGATGCGTTCGAACAAGGCGCGGTGGACTACCTGCTCAAGCCGATCACGCATGACCGGCTGGCCGCCACCGTGCAGCGCATCCGCGCGCGCGCCATGGCCGGGCATCCCGATGCCGCCACGCTGGAGGCGCTGCTGCGCCACCTGGCCGCGCGCCAGGCGCCGGCAAGCAAGCCGCCGCTGGTGTGGATCACCGCCAGCATGGGCAAGGACACGCGCCTGATCATGGTCGACGACGTGGCCTACTTCCAGGCCGACAACAAGTACACCACGGTGATGACGGCCGACGGCGAGGCGCTGCTGCGCACGCCTTTGCGCGAGCTGCTGGACTCGCTGGACGCCAACGCCTTCAAGCAGATCCACCGTTCCACCATCGTCAACATGAAGGCGGTGGCCTCGGTCAGCCGCGACGATGCCGGCCGTGGCCGGCTGAAACTGAAAACACGACCGGAAACCCTGGCCGTCAGCCAGCCCTTCATGAGCCTGTTCCGCAACATGTAACGCCCGCTGCAACCGCCCGCCCCGCGCGGCATCCAACCCGGCATTCCCCGCGCGATGCGAAATGCAGCGCGAGCGGCATGCCATTGCCCGGCGAAACTAGAGGAAACCCCATGCGCATCGTCACGTTCCTGCTTTCCTGCCTGATGAGCCTGGCCGGATGCAACGAGAAGCCGACCAGGACCACGATCCACCACCATCGCGCCGATGGCGCGGACGTGATCTTCAGCAAGACCACGTCGCGGGACGGCGTGGCGCGCTTCGATTGCTTCGCCAGCCACAGCGGCCAGTGCCATTACCTGGTCCATGCAGACACATGTTCGGACACTGCGCCCGGCGAACATGCCGCCTGTACGCGCACGGTCCTGGATGCCTTTACCGTGCAGGCGGGCAGCACGCACGAAGTCCGTGGCCTGCCGGACGACTTTCGCGAATGCGTGGCTCCCGAGGCCGCCAGCGCAATCACGGCCTGCAGCGGCTGAACCCACCTCGCGGGCATGCGCCATGGGGCACCGGTCAGCGCGCGGACCATTCCACTCGCCTCCTTGCACAGCCGCCCACAGCGAAACTCAGGTGGTGATGGTCTGGGTCAACGACTCCCAGGTGGGCGGCTCGGGCCAGTCGGGTGCCTGGTTGCCTTCCAGCACGCGGCGCAGGTCTCGCCGGTCGATCTGCGGTGCCAGGGCATGCACCAGGTCCAGAGCGTAATCGCGCATGACCCGCTCGCGCGGCAATACCGCCCAGGCAATGCAGGGATCGATCTCCTTCGGCGCCGGCCAGGCGCGCAGGTCGGCATCCTCCGCATTGACCGCCATTTCGGCCAGCAACCCCACACCCAGGCCGGTACGCACGTAGGTCTTGATCAGGTCCGCGTCCAGCGCGGTCAGGGCGATGGTCGGCTCCAGGCCCCGGCTGGCAAAGGCGCGTTGCAGCGATGAACCCGGCCGGGTGGAGGACTCATAACTGATCAGCGGTTGTCCGGCCAGATCGGCCAGGTCCGGCGCCTGCCCGCTTTCCCGATCCAGCGCATGCCCCTTCGGCACCAGTGCCAACCGCCGCCAGCGGTACAGCGGCACCGCGATGCCCGCCTGCGGCGGGTCGCCGGCCGTGCTGATGATGGCGATGTCGGCATCGCCTTCGCTGAGCAGGTCCAGCGCGGTGCTTTCCGCCGCCTGCTGCAGGTGCACGCTGACCTGCGGATACTCCTGCTTGACCCGGGCGATGGCCGGGGGCAGGACGAAGCGGGCCTGGGTATGCGTGGTGGCGAGGATCAGCTGGCCCTGGCTCTCGCGGCGCTGGTTGGCCGCGTAGGTGCGGATGTTGTTGGCCTCGGCCAGTACGGCGCGGGCGCGTTCGATCACTTCCTGCCCGGCCGGGGTCACCGACTCCAGGCTGCGCCCCTTGCGCACGAACAGCAGGAAGCCCAACTCGTCCTCAAGCTGCTTGAGCTGTTTGGACAGGCCCGGCTGGGTCGCATGCACCCGGGCCGCCGCCAGCGTGATGTTGAGATCGGCATCGGCAATGGCGACCAGATAACGCAATTGGGTGAGTGTCATGGCGGGACCGGGTTATAAGAAATCGTGATAAGCGAATGTAGGCGAACGCCAGACTGATTTGGTGGCACTTGCTTATTCTTTCAAGGAATAAGCATGGAACTTCTGGCTATTTCCAACAGCTTATAACCAACGATTAGGTTCAACGCACACCCCCCCCCATCCACGCCCATCGGTCCGACGACCGACCGGGCCAGGTAAAGCCCATGGCCATCTACGACAGCATCCTCGACACCATCGGCCGTACCCCCGTGGTCCGGTTGCACCGCATCGCGCCACCCCACGTGGAGCTCTACGCCAAGGTGGAATCCTTCAATCCGGGCGGCTCCGTGAAGGACCGCCTGGCCCTGGCCATCATCCTGGATGCCGAAGCCAAGGGCCTGCTGAAACCGGGCGACACCATCGTCGAAGCCACTTCCGGCAATACCGGCGTGGCGCTGGCGATGGTCGCGGCCGCACGCGGCTACCGGTTCGTCGCCACCATGGTGGAAACCTTCTCGGTGGAGCGACGCAAGCTGATGCGCGCCTATGGGGCCAAGGTCATCCTGACCCCGGCCGCCGAACGCGGCAGCGGCATGGTCCGCAAGGCCGAGGAACTGGCGGCGAAGCATGGCTGGTTCCTGGCCCGGCAGTTCGCCAACCCGGCCAACCCGGCCTATCACCGCAACACCACCGCCGCGGAAATCCTGCGCGATTTCGCCGGCCGCCGGCTGGACCACTTCGTCACCGGCTGGGGCACCGGCGGCACCCTGACCGGCGTGGGCGAAGTGCTGCGCGTGGCGCGACCGGACGTGAAGATCACCGCCTCGGAACCGGCCGGCGCCGCCCTGCTCAGCGGCAACGAATGGAAGCCGCACAAGATCCAGGGCTGGACACCGGACTTCGTGCCCGAAGTGCTGAACCGCGACGTCGCCGACCGGATCCTGCCGGTTTCCGACGACGACGCCATTGCCACCTCGCGCCGCCTGGCCGCCGA
>CAZLSG010000083.1:0-9294 GCA_964562135.1 uncultured Pseudoxanthomonas sp.
ACGGCGAGTACGACCACCTGCCGGAGCAGGCGTTCTACATGGTCGGCGGCATCGAGGAAGCGGTCGAAAAGGCCAAGAAACTCGCCGAGAAGGCGTAACGCAGGGTGGGTCCCGGCCCACTTTCCGCGGCAACCGGAGGCGGACGAAGGTCCGCCCAACACGGCAAAGAGAGTTCCATGAGCACCATCCGTTGCGACATCGTCAGCGCCGAACAGGAAATCTTCCACGGTGAAGCCACCCTGGTCGTCGCTACCGGCGAACTGGGCGAGCTGGGCATCGCGCCCAAGCACGCGCCGCTGATCACCCGCCTGAAGCCGGGCAAGGTGGTGGTGACGCTGGCCACTGGCGAACAGCTGGACTTCGCCATCTCCGGCGGCATCCTCGAAGTCCAGCCGCAGGTGGTCACCGTGCTGGCCGATACCGCGGTGCGTGCCGAAGACATCGACGAGGCGCAGGTCCGCAAGGCCAAGGAGGAGGCCGAGCGCATCCTTTCGCACCAGGACCCGAAAATGAGCATCGAGGAAGCCCAGGCCCAACTCGCCATGAGCATCGCCCAGCTCAGCGCGCTGGAGCGCCTGCGCAAGAACCTCAAGCACTGAGGCACGGCATCTTCCTGTTTGGGAACGCCGGCTTCGTGCCGGCGTTTTGCTTTGTGGCTCCAGGCTGGAGCCGTTCGTTGGCGTCTGCGCAGGATTTTCCGTTGGCCGCCTTGTTGCCGGTGCCGGCGGGCACTGTTCAGCGATAGACCACATGCCGCATCAGGAAGAATGAAACCAGCGCCAATGCCCCTTCCACCAAGGGTTTGGCCAACCAGGCCAGTTGCAACCCAAGTTGTTCGGCCACCACGGTGAGCAACCAGGTGCTGATGGCGGTCAGCGCCAGCCAGATCAGCAGGAAACGAACAAAACGGAGCCAGCCCAGACGGGCTTCCCCTTCCCGGGCAAAGGTCACTTTGCCGTTGAGCCAGAAACCCAGCAATGCTCCACTGATCCGGCCGGCGAGGTTGGCGGGCGCCACCGGCATGCCCAATGCGGTCGCGGCAACGAAAACCGCCCAGTCCAGCAGCAATTGCAGAATGCCGACAATCAGGAATTGGCCGCCTTGCCTGAACAGGGTCATGGCGCCATGTTACCTGCCCGCGGGTTCACGGCTGAAGTGACGGCGGTGGCTTAGAATTGCCGCAGGAAATCGCCGCTTCAAGGAGTCCTCGCATGTCCCAGCCTTTGCATGTCGTCATCCTTGCCGCCGGCGCGGGCAAGCGGATGAAATCCACGCTGCCCAAGGTGGTGCAACCGGTCGCGGGGCGGCCGATGCTGGCGCATGTCATCGAGGCTGCCCGGGGATTGGCTCCCGCCGGGGTCCACGTGGTGTACGGCCATGGTGGCGACCAGGTGCGTGCCGCCTTCGCCGACCAGGAGGATCTGCAATGGGCGGAGCAGGCCAGGCAGTCGGGGACCGGCCATGCGGTTGCGCAGGCGATGCCGGGGATTCCCGACGCCGCCACCGTGCTGGTCCTGTACGGCGACGTGCCGTTGATCCGCACGCAAACCCTGCAATCCCTGCTGGCGGTGCCGGGCAGGCTGGCGGTGCTGGTGGCCGAGCCGAAGGACCCCGCCGGCTATGGCCGCATCGTCCGTGATGCCGAAGGCCGCGTGGCGGCCATCGTGGAAGAGAAGGACGCCAGCGACGAGCAGCGCCAGATCCGCACGGTCAACACCGGCATCATCGCGGCGGAGTCCACGGCGCTGCGGCGCTGGCTGTCCGTGCTGTCCAGCGACAACGCCCAGGGCGAGTACTACCTGACCGACGTGTTCGCGGCGGCAGCCGGCGAATTCAGCGCGGCGGAACTGGTGCTGGCGCCGGACCCGGTCGAGGTCGAGGGGGCAAACGATCCGTGGCAACTGGCGCAACTGGAGCGCGCGTTCCAGTTGCGCGCCGCGCGCGCGCTGTGCGTGCAGGGCGCGCGTTTGATCGACCCGGCGCGCTTCGACCAGCGCGGCAGCGTGAAAGTGGGCCATGACGTGGAGATCGACGTGGACGTGGTGCTGGAAGGCGAAGTGGAACTGGGCGACGGCGTGCGCATCGGCCCGTTCACCCGGCTGAAGGACGTGAAGCTGGGTCCCGGCACGGAAGTCCGCGCCCATTGCGACCTGGAAGGCGTGGTGACCGAGGGCTCCGCGCAGATCGGCCCTTACGCCAGGCTGCGCCCGGGCACGGTATTGGCCGATGGCGTGCACATCGGCAACTTCGTCGAAACCAAGAAGGCCACCCTGGGCAAGGGCAGCAAGGCCAATCACCTGACCTACCTGGGGGATGCGGTGGTGGGCAGCAAGGTGAACATCGGCGCAGGGACCATCACCTGCAATTACGATGGAGTGAACAAGTCCGTCACCGACATCGGCGATGGCGCCTTCATCGGCTCCAATTCCTCGCTGGTGGCGCCCGTGCGGATCGGCGCCAACGCCACCATCGGCGCCGGTTCGGTGATCACCAGGCCGGCGCCGGCCGATACGTTGACGGTGGCGCGGTCGCGCCAGGGCAGCGTGGAAGGCTGGCAGCGCCCCAGGAAGAAATGATCCCGTGCAGGGCTTCGTGATCCGTCCGGGCCGTGAAGACGACATCGAGGCATTGCTGCGCGTGGAGCGGCGCGCGACCCGTTTGCTCGAAGGCCATGAAGCGCTGGCGGTGTTCGCCATGCATGCGATGACGCAGGACGATCTGGCCATCGGCATTGCCGAGGGGAGTCTCCATGTCGCCACGGTGGACGATGCGCCGGTGGGTTTTGCGCTGGTTGGGACAGTGGATGGGCAGGCCCATCTGCTGGAGATGGATGTCGATCCGGAGCACGGCCGGCGCGGCATCGGCGGCGCGCTGCTGGAAGCGGCCTGCGATGCGGCGGCAAGGCGCGGACACGCGGCCATGACGCTGACGACCTTGCGCGACGTTCCCTGGAATGCGCCGTTCTATGCGCGACGGGGGTTCACCGGGTTGGCCGAGCCGCAGTGGGGCGATGAACTGCGCAGGATCGTCGAGCGCGAACGCATGCTGGGATTCCCGATGCATCTGCGCGTGGTGATGCAACGCACCCTGTAGGAGCGGCGCTTGGCCGCGATTGGGCCTTGCCGCGAAAAGCAATCGCGGCCAAGCGCCGCTCCTACGGGTCTTGCATGGCTGGCAACTGGATGGCCACGCACAGCCCGCCGCTCTTGCGGTTGTGCAGGGAGAGGCGGCCGCCGTGCGCTTCGACGATCTCCCGGGTCAAGGCCAGGCCCAGGCCGGTGCCGTTGCGCTTGGTGGAATAGAAGGGCACCAGCGCGTTCTGCAGGACCGCGTCGTTCATGCCGCCGCCACGGTCCAGCACTTCGATCCGGAGCCACCCCGGCAACGGGATGAGGCGCACCCTGACCTCGTGGCTGTCGGCCGATTCGCAGGCTTCGTGCGCGTTCTTGAGCAGGTTGAGCATGGCTTGCTCCATTTGCGCCCGGTCCATCCGGCCCTCCATTTCCGTGTCCGACATTTCCACGGCGAACGGGATGTGCTGTTGCAGCCCGGCCAGGAAGTCCTTCCAGCGCACGCGCTGGAGCTGTGGTTGCGGCAGTTTGGCGAAGCGGGCATAGCCGCGGATGAAGCCTTCCAGGTGGCGCGCCCGGTCCTCGATGGTGGCGAAGACTTCTTCCAGGCGTTCGTGGCGTCCCCGCCGGGTGAGTTCGGCGCCCGAATGGGCCAGCGAAGCGATGGGGGCCAGCGAGTTGTTGAGCTCGTGGCTGATGACCCGGATCACCTTCTTCCAGGTCTGCACTTCCTGCCGCCGCAGTTCGCTGGTCAACAGGCGCAGCAACAGCAATTCGTGCCGGCGTCCGTTGAGGCGGAAATTCCGGCGCGCCAGGTGATAGACCTGTTCTTCGCCATCGTCTTCGCCGTGGCCGATGGCGAACAGCCCATCGCCGCCGCGTTCCAGCGCCTGCAGCAGTTCGTCCGGCGCGTTGTCCAGCAGCGTATCGAAAGACAGGCCTTCCAGCTTCCTGCCATCGTTGAGCAGCTTGCGCGCGGCGAGGTTGGCGTATACCACGCGGCGTTCGTCGTGGCTGGCGTCGGCCACCAGCAGCATGGCCACGGGAGTGTTCTGCACCATGGTGTCCAGAAGCAGTTCGCGTTGCGCCAGGCCCTGTCGCTGTTCGCGCAGCACGTGGCCGAGTTCGGCATGGCTGGACACGAGATCCCCAAGCTCGTCGTCGCTGCGCCAGCTCACCCCGAAGTTGTACTCGCCGTCGCGGTAGCTGCCCACGCTGGTGGAGAGGGCGCGGAAAAGCGCATGCAGGGGAGCCAGTGCGCGGTTGAGCGTCCACCACATCGACAGCAGCAGGATGACGGCCGAAATGGCGCCCAGCCACCAGGCCTGGTTGATCCAGTAGGCGAGGATCCAGGGCACCGCGGCCGCCAGCAGCAACAGCGGCAGCAGGCGAAGGAACAGGCGCAGCGTCAGGGTGTAGCGGGGCTTCATCCGCGCATGCTCACGGCGACTTGATGCCGTGGCGTTCCATGCGCCGGTACAGCGCCTGGCGGCTGAGCCCCAGTTCGGCGGCGGCCTGCGCAATCACGCCGTGGGCACGGGCCAGCGCGGCTTCGATGTCGGCGCGCTCGGGTTCGCGCGCCACGGCGATGCGCGGGCCGGCCGCGGCGCGGGGCAGGTTGAGGTCGGCCGCTTCGATGCGTGGCCCCGTCGCCAGCAGGCCGGCGCGCTGGATCGCATTGCGCAGTTCGCGCACGTTGCCGGGCCACGGGTGCCGCAGCAGCGCGGTGCGCGCGCTTTCCGAAAGCGGCTTGTCCGCGGGGCGGAAGTGGTCGGCCAGCGGCAGGATGTCGCCGGGCCGTTCGGCCAGCGGTGGCATGGACAACTCGATGGTGTTGAGGCGGTAATACAGGTCTTCGCGGAACGCGCCGTCGCGGATCATGGTGGTCAGGTCCGCGTTGGTGGCGCTGACCACGCGGACTTTCACCTGGCGCTCGCGATTGGAGCCCAGCCGCTCGAAGCGACCGGTTTCCAGTACCCGCAGCAGCTTCATCTGCCCGTTGAGCGGCAGGTTGCCGATTTCGTCCAGGAACAGGGTGCCGCCGTCGGCGGCTTCGAACTTGCCCTCGCGCGCCTTGTTGGCGCCGGTGTATGCGCCGGCATCGGCGCCGAACAGCTCCGCTTCGATCAGCTCCGATGGCAGGGCGCCGCAGTTCAATGTCACGAAGGGGCCGTGCTTCACCGAGGAATTGGCCTGGATGATCTGCGCGATCTTCTCCTTGCCGCTGCCGTTGGGGCCGGTGATGAGCACGGGCAGGTCCGATCGCGCGACCTGGCAGGCCAGATTGATGACGCGCTCGCTGGCCGGGTCGGCGAACACCGCGCCCTGCAGGTCGTAACGTTGCGCCAGCGCCTCGCGTCCGCGCCGCTCGCGCTCGCGCCGGCGATCCAGCTCGTTGCGCGCTTCGGCCAGCTCCAGCAGGTTGTTGACGGTGGCCAGCAGCTTGGCGTCGTCCCAGGGCTTGGCGACGTAATCGGCGGCCCCGGCCTTGACCAGGCCCACCGCGCTTTCCAGGTGCGTCCATGCCGTCAGCAGGATCACCGGCAGGTCGGGGTGGTGCTGGCGGATGGCGGCGAACAGCGCCTGGCCTTCCTCGCCGGAGGTGGTGTCGGCGCTGAAGTTCATGTCCTGGATCACCAGGTCCACGTGCTCGGCCTCCAGTGTGCGCAGGCCGCCCTGCGGCGAATCCGCATGCAGCGTGGCGACGTCGTGCAGCGAGAACAATATGTCCAGCGCGGTGGCGACGGCCGGGTTGTCGTCGATGATGAGGACGGTGGGCATGTGAGTCGTGCCTGGGCTGGGCCTGTATCCGGTGCAATCGTATCCGATCGGATATGGCCGACCGCATCAGGTGCTGCGGGTGGCGATGGCCGGGGGTATCGACGCGGCATGCCGTGCCGGGCCGAACACCGCGATCTGCCCCAGCAGCCACAGCGCGGCGGCGCCGATGGGCAGGTAGTACAACGGCAACCGGGCCAGTTCGTACTTGTTCATCAGCATCTGGTTGATGCCGTAGGCGGCCAGCATGCCGAGCACGATGCCGATGCTGGCCAGCAGGAAGTTCTCGGTCTGGAAGTAGCGCAGGATCTGGCCCTTGGTGGCGCCCAGCGCGCGGCGCACGCCGATCTGCTTGGTGCGCTGCTGCACCCAGAAACTGGCCAGGCCGACGATGCCCAGCGCGGTGACCAGCAGCAGGGCGATGCAGACGATGCCGAGCAACCAGGCCATCGAGCGTTGCTGCTGGTAGAACTGGCTGCGCAGTTCGGTGAAGGTCTTGGTGTTTTCTTCGATGATGATGCGCTTCGGTCCGTTGGCGCGCAGCGCGTCGGCGGCCGCCTTCAGCACTTCCTGGCGGCGTTCGGGCGAAGTGCGGATCACGTACTGGCCGCCGAGATCGTAGGTCGAGCGGATCGGCATGATCATCGCGTATTCGCGCGCGGCGGGGCCGCCCTGCATGCTGGGACGGACCAGGTGTTCGACGATGCCGACGATGCGGATCGGCGTGTCGCCCCAGACATAGACCGACTTGCCCAGCGCGCCTTCACCAGGGAACAGGCGCTCACCCATGGTGCGGGTGATGATCATGCTGGACACGCGGACATTGCTTTCGGGTGCGTTCAAAGCGGCGAATTCGACGTACTCGTCAGGCGTGAAGTTGCGTCCCGCCACCAGGTCCAGGCCGAAGGTGTCGATGAACTGTTCCTCGGACATGTAGTTCGAGGCGTTGAGCGTGGGTTGCTGCTGGTCCGGCTGCAGATTGACGCTGCTGTTCCAGGAGGAGTTCACGAACGGCACCTGGTTGATGGTGGTCGCCGCCTTGACGCCGGGCATGGCGCGCAGCATCGCCAGGTCGGCGCGCGTCTGGGCCTCGCTGTCGGATTCGCCGCCGATGGGGATGATCTGGATACGGACCAGTTCATCTTCGGCCAGGCCGCTTGTTTCGCTGATCTGCGCGATGCGCTCGCCGATCATGAACAGCGCGTTGCAGATGATCGCGCAGGTCAGCGCGATCTGCAGCACGATCAGCAAGGCGGCGGTCTTGTGGCGCATCAGGGTGGAGAGGATGGGGCGGATTTCCATGGTGATCACCTGTTTGTCCTGTAGGAGCGCCCGATGGGCGCGATCACGCGGGCGGGATTCGATGTTGCAAGGGAAATCGCGGGCATGGCCCGCTCCTACTGCGACTTGAGCTGGATGGCGGGCGTCACCTGCATCGCCCGCCATGCAGGCAGCAGGCCGGCGAGCAGGCTGGCGACGATCGCCAGCGCGAACGTGGTCAGCAGCATCGTGCTGTCGAAGCGGGCGAGTTCGGCATAGCTCGTCGGCTGCTGGCGCACGGCCCACAGTCCGAGCAGCGACAGGCCCAGGCCGAGGATGCCGCCGGCCAGGCCGACGGTGCCGGCTTCGACCAGGCATTGCTTGAATATCTCCATGCGCGAGGCGCCCAGCGCGCGACGCACGCCTATCTCGCCGCTGCGGCGCAGGAACTTCGCCAGCAGCAGGCCCACGGTGTTGAGCAGGCAGACCAGCAGGAAACCGAAGCCAAGCCACAGTTGCATCACCACGTCGTTGGGCACCACGCGGTTGAACTCCAGCCATTCCATGACGTTGCGCAGCCGCGTGTTGGGATCGCGCTCGTAGCGTCCGGCGGCTTTCTGTTGTGCCGAGTAGTTGTCCAGGTAGGCTTTGTAGTCCGCGGCCTGTCCGGCGCTTTCCAGCTCCACCCAGTACTGGATCCAGACGCAGGGCGCATTGACGCCGGTGTCGTCGCCACCGGTGTCGCCCCAGCAGTTCATGCTGCCACTGCGGCCAAAATCCAGGTCGCGGGAGGTGGAGAACGGGACGAACACGTCCTCCAGCTCGCCGTAGCGGCTCTGGTTCAGGTCGTAGAACTTCGGGGTGGGTCGCCACTCGTCCAGCACGCCGGCAATGCGGAATTCGTTGCCGCCGATCACCAGCGATTTGCCGACGCTGTTGTCGCCGCCGAAGGCGCGATCGTTCAGGGTCTTCGAAATCACCGCGATGCGCGCGCCGGCATTGTCATCGTCGGCGCCCCAGCCGGTCCCGTACAGGAACGGCGCGGAGAACATCGGGAAGAAGTCCGCACTGGTGTAGCGGGCATCGGTGAAGAAGGGCGGGATGTCGGATCGATCCGGGGTGATCGAAACCGCTCCGCCGGTCATCATTGCCTGGCGCAGGCCGCGTTTCTCGCGCAACAGGGTTTCGGCATCGAACCGCGTGACCTGGCGTTCCGGTTCTTCGCCGGGGGTCATGCCGCGGGCCGATTGCGGGTCCAGCTGCACGTAGAACAGCATGTTGCTCTTTCCCGGGATCGGATCCCCGGACAACACGCGGAACACGGTCAGCGTGGTCATGCAGGCGCCAATGCCCAGCGCGATGGCCAGCACCATCAACGCGGTGAGCGCCTTGTTGCGCCTGAAGCTGCGCAGGGCGAGGTTGAAGTAGTAACCGAACATGGCAGCAGCCTCAGGCGGAAGTGGAAACCGGAGCGGATTCGGATGCCATGGCCTGCTTCCTGGCCATTCCCGGCTCCGTCGTCAGGTCGGTGGCCATGCCGTCGACGATGTGCACGTTGCGCTGCGCGCGCGCGGCCAGTTCCGGGTCGTGGGTGACCATCACGATGGTGGTGCCCTTGACGTTGATGTCTTCCAGCAGTTCCATGACGCTGCGCGCCATCTGCGTGTCCAGGTTGCCGGTGGGTTCGTCGGCCAGCAGCAGGCGCGGCGAGCCGGCCAGCGCGCGCGCGATGGCGGCGCGCTGTTGCTGGCCGCCGGAGAGCTCGGCGGGGTAGTGCTTCATCCTGGAGCCCAGGCCGACCTGGCTGAGGGCTTCTTCGATGCGCTTCCTGCGCTCGGCGGCAGGCAGGCCGCGGTAGCGCAGCGGCACGTCGCAGTTGTCGAACAGGTTGAGGTCGGGGATCAGGTTGAAGCTCTGGAAGATGAAGCCGATCTTCTCGTTGCGCAGGCGCGAGCGCTGGTTGTCGTTCAGCCCCTTCACGTCCACGCCATCCAGGCGGTAGTCGCCGCCGGTGAAGGTTTCCAGCAGCCCGGCGATGTTGAGGAAGGTGGTCTTGCCTGAGCCGGACGGTCCGGTGACGGCGACGAACTCGCCCTCGGCGACATGCAGGTCCAGCGAGCGCAGCGCGTGGGTTTCGACGAGTTCGGTGCGGTAGACCTTGGTGACCTGGCGCATGTCGAGCATG
>CAZLSG010000084.1:0-8773 GCA_964562135.1 uncultured Pseudoxanthomonas sp.
CTCGCGGCTGCCGAACAGCAGGCTGAGGCCTGCGGCGATGTAGGCCATCACCACCAGGGTCACCGCCATGTTGATGATGCTCTCGAACTGGGTGGCGACCGAATCCGACAGCGTGGTGAAGGCGATCAGCGTCATCGCGCTGACGACGACCAGCAGGCCGGTGGAGGCCGCGCCGTTCGGACGCGTGTGCCCGAAGATCCCGGGCAGGAAGCCGCGCTGCGCCGCGCGCGCGCCGGATTCGCCGGTCACCAGCATCCAGCCGCCGAGGGTGCCGGTGGCCTTCAGCGCCGCCGCCGCCGCGATGACCGGGATCGCCCACGCACCGAACATTTCGCCGGCGACCATCGCATAGGGCGCGCTGGAGTTCGCCAACTGTTCGACCGGGACGATGCCCATCATCAGCACCGACGACACCAGGTACACCGTGCCGGCGATCAGGATGCCGCCGATGGTCGCGATGGGGACGTTGCGGTTGGGTTCGCGCACCACGCCGGCGATCATCGCGCCGGTCTCCAGCCCGATGAAGGCCCAGAACACCGACGACAGCGAGCCGATCGTCACCGCGAGATCGGACTGTCCGCTGACGTTCCAGCCGGCCTTGTAGACCTCGGGGTTGAAGTAGGCCCAGCCGGCGATCAGGATCGCGAACACCGGCAGCAGGCCGAAAACCACGCAGAACGACTGGAAGCGTGCGATGTTTTTCGGCCCGAGCAGGTTGAGGCCGAACATCGCCCAGATCAGCAGGGCCTGGCCCACGAGGTGCACGCCCGGGGTATCGTTGATCGGCAGCAGGATGATCAGGTAGCCGAACGCGGCCACCGCGATGGCGTTGTTGCCGATCCACGACGACAGCCAGTACAGGGTGGTGGCCAGGAAGCCCATGTCGCGGCCCAGCGAAGGGCGGATGTAGTCGTCCGGGCAGGTCAGGTCCGGATACTGCCGCGCCAGCCGCGAGAACGCCGCCCCCAGCGCCACCGCGAGCAGGGTGCCGAGCAGCCATGAAAACGCGGTGACCGCGCCTGATCTTGCCAGCGATGCCGGGAGCAGGAAGAAGCCCGAGCCGATCATGTTGTTGGCGACCACGAAGGTGGCCAGCCCCGGTCCGATTTTCTTGGCGGTGTCCAGGTTGCTCATCGGGGTATCTGCCTGCGGCTTGAAGAAAGCGGGCCGCCAGTGGCGGCCCGCGGGGAAACGGGGAACGGGCCGGGAATCAGGCCTTGTTCAATTTGCTGTTGCGGTAGCCGTAGGTGAAATAGATCACCTGGCCGACGATCGTCCACAGCACGAAGATCACCCAGTGTTCCCTGAACGATTGCAGGAACAGCCCCAGGCAGAACAGGACGCCGAGCGGGCAGATCAGCCAGAAGAGCGGAACGCGAAACGGACGGTTGAGGTCGGGGCGGGTGAAACGCAGCACGAACACGCCCAGGCACACCGTCGCGAAGGCGACCAGAGTGCCCATCGATACCAGTTCGCCGAGCACGCTCAAGGGCATGAACCCGGCCAGGAGACAGGCGACGATGCCGACGATGATGGTGCCGACATAGGGTGTCTGGTACTTCGCATGCACCCTGCCGAACAGCTTCGGCAGCAGCCCGTCGCGCGACATGGTGTAGAAGATGCGCGGCTGCGCCATCAGCATCACCAGGATCACCGAGGACAGGCCGGCGATGGCGCCGATCTCCACCGCGGTCTTGAGCCAGCCGACGTTGGCGTCGGGATTGGCGATCATCACTTCCTCGAGCGCGGTGGCGACCGGCTTGGCGGTGTCGAGCAGCGAGTAGTGGGTCATGCCGGTGAGCACGGCGCACACGGCGATGTAGATGACGGTGCAGACCGCCAGCGAGCCGAGGATGCCGATGGGCATGTCACGCTGCGGGTTCTTGGCCTCGCCGGCGGCGGTGGAGACCGCGTCGAAGCCGATGTAGGCGAAGAACACGATGGTCGCGGCGCGGAACACGCCGCTCATGCCGAACTCGCCCGGGCCGGTGTTCTCCGGGATGAACGGCGTCCAGTTGGATGGATCGACGTACTGGATGCCGAAGCCCAGGAACGCGGCGATGACCGCGACCTTGATCGCGACCACGATCGCATTGACGAAGGCCGATTGGGTGATGCCGACGTAACACAGCCCACTGACGGCCGCGACGATGAGGATCGCCGGCAGGTTGATGATGCCAGCGGTCCTGACGAACTCGCCGTTGTTCCAGGCGATCGGGGCCGAGGCCAGCTCGGCCGGGAACGGCAGTCCCAGGGTGGTGGTCAGGAAGCTGACCAGGTAGCCCGACCAGCCCACCGCCACGGTGGAGGATGCGAACAGGTACTCCAGCACCAGGCACCAGCCGATGAACCAGGCGACCCATTCGCCCAAAGTGGCGTAGGAGAACGAATAGGCGCTGCCGGAAACCGGCATCATTGCCGAGAACTCCGCGTAGCACAGGCCCGCGAATGCGCAGGCCAGGCCAGCGAGAACGAAGCTGAGCATGATCGCCGGGCCGGCGTGGTTGGCCGCGGCCTGGCCGGTCAGCACGAAGATGCCGGCACCGATCACCGCGCCTATTCCCAGCAGAACCAGGTGGCGTGCGGTCAGTGTGCGCTTGAGCGTCGCTTCGCCTTGCAGGCTGCCTTCGACCGGTTCACCGGCATCGACATGGGGAGCGGGTTCGACCGGTTTGATCCTGAAAAGGCTTTTCGACATGCGTGGGTGTCCCTGACTGAATGGCGGTTGGAAGCCGGACGCCGACCGGTGGGGACGACGGGCGAGGCCTGTTTCGCTCGTAACCTTGCCAAAGCCGGGCCAGCGACACAAGCGGCGCGTTCGGGCAGGTTCCATAATGACCCCAGTGCGGCCGCACGGAAGAACGATGAAGGATGTGATGGTGCAGCGCGGGAATCCGGGTGCGGATGGAGCGGCTCTGGAACGATTGCGCGCCGCGTTCCGGCGATACGGCGGCCGCTGGCCGGAGGAACGCGCGTTGGCGGCCATGTTCATCGGGTTGCTGGACGATCCGCAGGATCCGTTCCAGCGCGATCGGCTGACCGGGCACTTCACCGCGTCGAGCTGGCTGGTCAGCCGGGATGCCGCCCGGACGCTGTTGACGCACCACCGCAAATTGGATCGCTGGCTGCAGCTTGGCGGGCATGCCGACGGTGATCGCGACCTGCCGGCAGTGGCCTTGCGCGAGGCCGAAGAGGAGTCCGGGCTGGCCGGCCTGCGCGTCGAGCCGGAGATATTCGACCTGGACCGGCACTGGATACCGGAGCGGTGCGACGTGCCCGGCCACTGGCACCACGATGTGCGCTACGTGGTCAGGGCGGGTGCTGACGAGCGCTACACGGTCAGCGGGGAATCACATGATCTTGCCTGGCGGCAGATTGCCGCCATTGCCATGGAAGCGGATGCCGACGAGTCCCTGCGTCGCATGGCCACGAAATGGCTGTCTCGACCGTTGTAGGAGCGGCTCTTGGCCGCGAATGCCTTTCACGGTAAAGCCTCATCGCGGGCAAGCCCGCTCCTGCGGACAGTTCGGATACCGGTTCAGTACAGCACGCGGGTGCGCAGCGTGCCCGGAATGGCCGCCAGGGCTTCCCGCAGCTCGCCGGTCTGCTCTTCCGGGGCGCTGACGTCGATCACCACATAGCCCACGTGCGCGTCGGTGCGCAGGAACTGGCCGTCGATGTTGACGTTGTGCTTGCCGAAGATGTCGTTGATCTGCGAGAGCACGCCGGGCACGTTGCGGTGGATGTGCAGGATGCGGCGGCTGCCGCCGTGGCCGGGCAGGGTGACCTCGGGGAAGTTGACCGCCGACAGGGTGCTGCCGTTGTCGCTGTAGCGGACCAGTTTGGCCGCCACTTCCACGCCTATGTTGTCCTGCGCCTCCAGCGTGCTGCCGCCCACGTGCGGGGTCAGGATGACGTTGTCGATGCCGCACAGCGGTGAGACGAAGGCGTCGCCGTTGCCCTTGGGCTCGACCGGGAACACGTCCACCGCCGCGCCGCCGATGCGGCCCGACTGCAGCGCCGCGGTCAGTGCGTCGATGTCCACCACGGTGCCGCGCGAGGCATTGATCAGGTGCGCGCCGGGTTTCATCCTGGCGATCTGCGCGGCGCCGAACATGCCCTGCGTGGCCGGGGTTTCCGGCACGTGCAGGGTCACGATGTCGGCACGTACCAGCAGGTCGTCCAGGCTGGCGGCGGCGCGCGCGTTGCCCAGCGACAGCTTGGTTTCGACATCGTGGAAGATCACGTTCATGCCCACGGCCTCGGCCAGCACGCCGACCTGGGTGCCGATATGGCCGTAGCCGACGATGCCCAGCGTCTTGCCACGTACTTCGTGGCTGCCGGCGGCGGACTTGGACCAGCCTCCGCGATGGCATTCGGCGCTCTTCTGCGGAATGCCGCGCATCAGCATGATGGCCTCGGCGATGACCAGTTCGGCCACGCTGCGGGTGTTGGAATAGGGCGCGTTGAAGACCGGGATGCCGGCCAGCTCGGCGGCTTCCAGGTCCACCTGGTTGGTGCCGATGCAGAAGCAGCCCACCGCGATCAGCCGGCGCGCATGCGCCAGCACGTCCGCGCTCAGGTCGGTGCGCGAGCGGATGCCCAGGATGTGCGCTTCGGCGATGCGCGCCTTCAGTTCGTCTTCCGGAAGCGATTTGGCGTGGAGTTCGATCTGGCTGTAGCCGGCGGCCTTGAACGCATCGACGGCGGTCTGGCTGACCCCTTCCAGCAGCAGGACGCGGATGTCCTGGAGGGGGTACGAGGTTTTCTTCTTCGACATGGGCGGGAGCGGAGCGTGCGCGCCAGGGTGGCAGCGCTGGGGGCGTCACTATGCCAGATGGCGGGGTGGTTTGCTGCATTGCATGATGCGTGTCGGGCATGCTGGCGGAAGCCGGCCGCAACAGTTGCGGAGGCAACCATTCGCGCGCACGGCTTGTGCTTCCGTCCTTCTGGACTCGTGCCCTCATCGCTGGCACCCTGACGCCCCCACATCCGACCGCACGTGCAATGACCGACCCGCGTTTCGACGCACTGTTGCAGGCCGCCCCTGGCCTGCGTCTGAAGACCGAACCCACCGACCTGGAGCACTACGGTCGCGACTGGACGCGGCGCTGGATGCCGGCGCCGCTGGCCATTGCGTTGCCGGGCACGGTGGAGGAAGTGCAGGCCATCGTGCGCTGGGCCAACGACCAGCGGATCGCCATCGTGCCGTCCGGCGGGCGCACCGGCCTGTCCGGTGGCGCGGTGGCCGCCAACGGCGAGTTGGTGCTGAGCCTGGAGCGGATGAACAAGGCGCTGGACTTCGATGCCGTGGACCGGTTGCTGACCGTGCAGGCCGGCATGCCGCTGGAGGCCGTGCACAATGCCGCCATCGAACACGGCTTGATCTATCCGGTGGATTTCGCCGCGCGGGGCTCCTGTTCCATCGGCGGCACCATCGCCACCAATGCAGGCGGCATCAGGGTGATCCGCTATGGCAATACCCGCGAGTGGGTCGCCGGGCTCAAGGTGGTGGCCGGCAACGGCGAGTTGCTGGAACTCAATCGCGGTCTGCTCAAGAATTCCAGCGGCTACGACCTGCGCCACCTGATGATTGCTTCGGAGGGCACGTTGGGCATCGTGGTGGAAGCCACGTTGCGCCTGACCGATCCGCCGCCGCCGACCAACGTGATGCTGCTGGCCTTGCCATCGTTCGACGTACTGATGAAGGTGTTCGCCGCGTTCCGCGAGCGCCTGCAGCTGGAAGCCTTCGAGTTCTTCACCGACCGCGCCCTGCATCATGTGCTGGCGCATGGAGCCCAGGCGCCGTTCGAGGAGGTTCATCCCTATTACGTGGTCACCGAGTTCGCGATTGGCGACGAAGCACGCGAAGCCGCCGCGATGGCCGCGTTCGAACACTGCCTGGAGCAGGGCTGGGTCGCTGACGGCGTGATCAGCCGGAGCGAGGCGCAAGCCGCGCAACTGTGGCGCCTGCGCGAGGGCATCACCGAAAGCCTGGCCCGCTACAAGCCTTACAAGAACGACGTCTCGGTGCGCATCTCGGCGATGCCGGCATTCCTGGCCGAAACCCAGGCATTGCTGGGGCAGGCTTACCCGCATTTCGACGTGGTCTGGTTCGGCCATATCGGCGACGGCAACCTGCACATCAACGTGCTCAAGCCCGACGGCGTGCCCGATGCGGAATTCGTGAACCAATGCGAGCAGGTCACCAAACTGCTGGCCGGAACCCTCAAACGGCATGCCGGCAGCATTTCCGCCGAGCACGGCATTGGCCTGGTCAAGAAGGGATACCTGGAAAGCACCCGCAGTGCGGAAGAGATCGCGATGATGCGCGGGATCAAGCGGGTGCTGGACCCCAACGGCCTGCTCAATCCGGGCAAGCTGTTCGATGGCTGAAGGCCGCGCCGGAATGGCGATTGCCGGCCGCGATTCAGGCACGCCGGCCTGCCGGGGTTGTAATATCGGCGGGTCTGCCGTGCCGGCAGCGTCCGTCCTCTCATAACACTTCACACACTGGAACCCGTCATGATCCGAACCGCCCTGATCTGTGCATTGCTGATGGCTTCAACTCCCGCCCTGGCGGCCAGCTTCGCCAGCAGCGCGGCCGGCGCGGGCAGCGCGGGTTCCTCGGCCTCTTCGCGGGGCTCGTCGGCGTCGTCCAACAGCACCTCCGGGAACAGCAAGGTGGTGCAGCAAGCGCGCGATGACGCGGCCAGCTTCGTGGCCAGCGAGGGGCGCATCCGCGGCGTGCGCCTGGAAGCGGCGCTGCTGCACCTGCGCGAGCGCCATCCGGATGCGGGCAAGGCCAGCGACATGCAACTCGCGCAGGCCATCCTGGCACTGTGAATCCCACCGTCCGGCCACCCTGGTGGCTGGCGGCATGCCTGCTGGCCTGCACCGGAGCCGCGCAGGCGGCATTGCCGTTGCGGATCGATGCCGATGCGCTGACACCCGGGCAGATCGAGGCCACGCGGCAACTGCTGGGTGAGGCGGAGATGCGGTTGCCGCCGGCCTGGATGCAGGTGCTGGACCCGCGCATCGTCGTGGCCTGGGACGAACTGCCCGCACAGGTGCATGGCCGCGCTCGCGTGCGCCGGCTGCAATTGTCGCGCGAGCTGCTGGATCCCTGGGTGGCGCGTCCGGCCGACGCCGGAATCGACGACCCGGCCACGCGCGAAGCGCTGTCGGCGCTGATCCACGAACTGGCGCACTTCTACGACCGCAGCCCGCAGGGACGGTTGTCGGACGATCCGCGCCTGCTGGACCTGGCCGGCTGGCAGGTCGCCCCACTGCGGTTCGGGCTGCGGGTCGCGAGCAACAACTTCAGCGACCGCAGCCCGGACCGGTACGAACTGGTCTCACCGGCCGAATTCGTCGCCGTCAATCTGGAGCATTTCCTGCTGGACCCGGATTATGCCTGCCGGCGCCCGGCGCTGTACCGGTATTTCTCGGCGCGCTTGCAATGGGCGCCGCCAGTGGGCGAATGCGCGCCCGGCTTGCCCTATCTGCAGGCCGAAGCCGGGGAAGCGCCACTGCTGGAACTGGACCCGGCCCGCGTCTACGCGGTGGAGTACCTGCTGGCCGAAGGCAACGAGAAGCCGATGAGCCGCTGGGGCCACAGCATGTTGCGGCTGGTGGTCTGCGCGCCGGACCGCGAGCCCGGACCCGACTGCCGGTTGGACCTTTCCCACCATCGCGTGCTGTCGTTCCGCGCCTTCGTCGACGATGTGCAGATATCGAGCTGGCGCGGACTGTCCGGTTCGTATCCGTCGCGCCTGTTCCTGCTGCCGTTGCAGCAGGTGATCGAGGAGTACACCAAGGTCGAGCTGCGCGGCCTGCGTTCGATCCCGTTGCGTCTGGACGAGGCCGAAATCGCGTCGTTGCTGGAACGCGCGGCGCACCTCCATTGGAGCTACGACGGCCGCTATTACTTCATCAGCAACAATTGCGCGGTGGAGACCTTCAAGCTGCTGCATGACGGGGTGCCGCGACTGGCCGGTGCCCCGCTGTCCAGCATCACCCCCACGGGTCTGCTCAAGCGCCTGCAACGGGCGGGCATCGCCGACGCGACGGTGCTGGATGATCCGGCCGAGGCGTTGCGGCTGGGTTATCGTTTCGATCCGGCGAGCGCGCATTACCAGGACATGTTCGAGGTGGCCCGCGACGCCCTCGGCTTGCCGCAGTCGCGGGCGGGCGAGTGGCTGGCGCTGCCACCCGACCAGCGCAGGCCGTGGTTGCAGGCGGGCGATCTGCGCGCGAGCGCGGCGTTGCTGCTGCTGGAAGAGGCGTCGCTGCGCCGCCAGCAACTGCTGGTCTACGACGAATTGAAGCGGCGCTATCTGGGGCGCGGTGCGGCCACCGCCGGGGACGGCCCGGACCTGGCGATGGTGCAGGATTTCCTGCGCACGAACGGTTTCATGACCCGGCCGGCGACGCTGTTGCCCGATGGCGGCTACGGCTTGCCGCAGGAAGACGAACGGCGGTTCCTGTCGAGCGAGGGCGACCGCCTGGTGGCGTTGTTGCAGGAGCAGGGCGATGCGCTGCTGGCCGAGGCGCGGCGGTGGCTGTCGGCGGACCGCCACGCGGCGCTGGAGGGGACCGAGGACAACATCGCTCTGCTGGGCGAACGGCTGCGCCTGCTGCACCGGGAGCAGGGCGGGCTGCAACTGCAATGAGCGCCGCCAGGCGCCGGCGGGGTTTCAGTCCGCGCGGCCGGAAAATTCGCCGGTGGTGGTGTTGACCAGCACGCGCTCGCCGTTGGTGATGTACTCGG
>CAZLSG010000085.1:0-8668 GCA_964562135.1 uncultured Pseudoxanthomonas sp.
ATCGCCTTGCCTTCCATGTAACTGCGATCCAGCCGCTTGCCATCCCAGGCCAGCAATTGCGGCACGTCGGGCATGCCGGCGATCCGCTGCAGGGCGCGCGCTTCGCGGCGGGCCAGCCGCCAGGCGGGAAAACGCAGCCACCACGGGGTGGCGGACAGGTCGCGGCGCACGAACAGGCCGCGCGCATCCCGCATCAGGGCGATGCGGCCGAAGCTGTCGGATTTCAGCGCGGCGATTTCTTCGGTTGCGGGCGATTCCATCGCCATAAGTCTAAGCCGGAAGGGTCGTTTAGGCGGCCGCCACCCTCGGCCACCTATAATCCCGCCGATGGAAGAATCCTGGATCGACGCCCTGCTGGCCTGGATCGGTGCGCATCCGGTGGCCGCCGGGGCGGTGATCTTCGCCATCGCGTTCTGCGATGCGCTGATCGTGCTGGGCGCGGTGGTGCCCGCATTGCCGCTGATGTTCGCGGTCGGCGTGCTGGTGGGCATGGGCGACCTGTCCGGCCCGTATGCGCTGGTCTGCGCCGCAGCGGGCGCGTTCGCGGGCGACGCGATCAGCTTCTGGGTCGGCCGGCGCTGGGGGCCGCAACTCCGCCAGTCATGGCCGTTCAGCCGTTACCCGCAATTCCTCACCCAGGGGGAAGCGCTGTTCCGGCGCAATGCCTTCAAGAGCATCCTGATTGCGCGCTACGTGGGCGCCATCCGGCCCTTCGTGCCGGCAGTGGCGGGGATGATGAAGATGCCGCCGAGGCGCTACGCCATGGCCAGCGGCATTGCCGCGCTGTCCTGGGCGGTGCTGTTCCTGCTGCCGGGCTGGATGCTGGGCCAGGCCTACGAAGCGGTGGCGGCGGTGGCAGGACGGCTGGCGCTGGTGCTGGGCCTGCTGCTGCTGCTGGTGGCGGCGGTGTGGGCCATCGTGCTGTATTGCTACCGTTGGTTCGCCGACAACGCCGACGCCCTGCTGGCGCGCGCGCTGGACTGGTCGCACGCGCATCCGGTGCTGGGTCGCTATTCGGCGGCGGTGTTCGATCCGAACCGCCGCGAATCGGTATCGCTGGCCCTGCTCGCCATCCTGCTGCTGGGCATCGGCTGGCTGTGGTTCTTCTTCCTGATGATGGTGATCGGCAGCGGCGAACCGCTGGGCATGGACCTGTTCTTCCACGAGTTCATGCTGACCCTGCGCAATCCACTGGCCGATTACCCGATGGCGGCGCTGGCCTCGCTGGGCGATGCGGAAGTTCTGGTCCCCGCGGCGACGCTGGCGCTGCTGTACCTGCTGTGGCGCAAGCGCTGGATGGCGGCCGCGCACTGGCTGGCGGCCCTGGCCTTCGGCCTGGCCCTGACCGCGCTGCTGGGCGCGGCGGTGGACATCCCCAAGCCGCCTTCGGTCAGCAGCGGGTTCGGGTTCCCGTCCATCGCGGTGACCATGACCACCATCACCTTCGGTTTCTTCGCCGTGCTGATCGCGCGCGAGTTGCCGGGACGCAACCGGGTGTGGCCCTACCTGCTGTCGGCGGTGGTCGTGGCGTTGATCGGTTTCTCCCGCCTGTACCTGGGCGCGCACTGGCTGAGCGACGTGGTCGGCGGCATGCTGTTCGGCATCGTCTGGCTGTTGATCCTGGGCATCGCCTACCGCCGGCGCATGGTGCGCTCGTTCTGGATGAAGCCGATCGCCTGGCTGTTCTACGGCACCTTCGCGGCCGCCGCGCTGTGGCATGCGCCGCGCAACATCGAGCACATGCTGGCGCAGTTCGAAACCCCCCTGCTTGCCACCCCGATCACGCTGGATTCATGGTGGCAGGACGAATGGCAAAGCCTGCCGGCCCGACGCAACGAATTCGACGACGACCAGCGCTGGCCGCTGGACGTGCAGGTGGCCGGCCCGCTGGCACCGTTGCAGGCGGAACTGGAAGCCGCCGGCTGGCGCGTACAGGAGCAGGCCGGCTGGGAGCAGGCGCTGCACCTGCTGGACAACGACCTCGCCGACCGCGAACAGCCGGTGCTGCCGGCCACCCTGGATACCCGCGCCGAAGCCCTGCTGATGCTTCGCGACGGCGAACACCCCGGCGAACTGCACGCGCTGCGCCTGTGGCGGGCCCCGGCGACACTGCAACCGGACGACATGCCGTTGTGGATCGGCAGCGCGCAAACGCTCAGGCACAAGCGCCTGTTCGACCTGCTGGGCCTGTGGCTGCCGGTGCGCGAGGCCGACGCGGCGCTGGACGTGGTCAGGGAAGCCGTGGAACCGCTGCCGCATGCCACGGGGCAACACCCGGAATCCGGCTTGCCGGTGCTGCGCATCCGCAGCGACAGCGGGGAGTGACGCCTTTCCCTCCTCCCACCGGGAGAAGGGAAAGCACCTTGCCTTAGTCGATGGACGCCAGCAGCAACTCCAAGCGCTGGTGCGGGTCGTCCGCCTGCAACACCGCTTGGCGCTGCGCGTGGCTGAGCGGCAACAACTCGGCCAGCCGCCATCCCACCCATGCGGCGGATTCCATCTGTTCCATCGCAATGCCGCTCTGGTCGATGCCCGCCTTGTCCAGGATCGTCTGCAACACCGTGCCCAGCAGCGCGTGTTCGGGACGCAGCAGGTCGTCCGCATCCGCCGCGCGCCACTCCACTTCGCCGACCACCAGGCCGTTGTCGCGCACCCGCGTGCGCCGCACGTGGAAACGGCGCGCGCCACGCAACCGCAAGGCGAGCAGGCCGTCGGGACCGCTGTCGAAATCCTCGATCACCGCCTCGGTGCCGAAGGCCGCCGGAACCGCCGGCGCGCCCGCTTCCTGGCCCTCCAGGATCAGGCACACGCCGAAACCGCGTCCGTCGCGCCCGCAATCCCGGACCATGTCCAGATAGCGGCGCTCGAAGATGCGCACGCCCAGCGCGGCGCCCGGCAGCAGCACCGTATGCAGCGGGAACAGCGGCAGCGTTTCGGTCGACGCCATGGGCGGCAGTCTAAACCAGCCGTGCATCCCCCTCTCGCGCATCCCCCTCTGTAGGAGCGGCTCTTGGCCGCGACCGCCTTTCACGGTAAAGCCCCATCGCGGCCAAGAGCCGCTCCTACAGGCAAGGGGTTCTTGTGGCTAATCCAGCGCTGCGAGGAACCGTCGCGGCGCCCCGTCGAAGCCGCCGTTGGACATGAAGATCACGTGGTCGCCGCCCCTGACCTGCTCGCGCAACGCGGCAATCAACGCGTCCACATCGGGCACGGTGCGCGCAGTGCCGCGCACGGCGGCAATCACCTTGCCGGCATCCCATGGGAGCTCCGGGCGATGCAGGAACACCACCGCATCGGCGATATCCAGCGACGGCGCCAGCGAATCGGCGTGCGCCCCCAGCCGCATCGAATTGCTGCGCGGCTCCATCGCCACCACGATGCGCGCCGCGCCCACCCGCGCGCGCAATCCCTCCAGCGTGGTGCGGATGGCAGTGGGATGGTGGGCGAAATCGTCGTACACGGTGATCCCGCCAGCCTCCCCAATCACCTCCAGCCGCCGCTTCACGCTGCGGAACATCGCCAGCGCCGGCGCCACCGATGCCGGCGCCACGCCCACCGCGTGCGCGGCGGCCAACGCGGCCAGCCCGTTGAGCACGTTGTGCCGGCCCAGCAGCGACCACTGCACTCGTGCCACCTCGATGCCGCCATGAAGCACGGCGAAGGCACTGCCATCTTCTTCCAGCAAGCGCGCGCTCCACTCCAGCGCCGGGTCGAAGCCGAACCGTTCCACCGGCGTCCAGCACCCCATCGCCAGCACCTCCGCCAGCCGCGCGTCCTCGCCGTTGACGATCAGCCGGCCGCGCCGTGGCACCGTGCGCACCAGGTGATGGAACTGGCGCTGGATGGCGGCCACATCCGGGAAGATGTCGGCGTGGTCGTATTCCAGGTTGTTGAGGATGGCGACCAGCGGCCGGTAGTGGACGAACTTGCTGCGCTTGTCGAAGAACGCGGTGTCGTATTCGTCGGCCTCCACCACGAACTCGCGCCCGCCGCCGATGCGTGCGGACACGCCGAAATCCTCGGCCACGCCGCCGATCAGGAAACCCGGCTTGCGCCCGGCGGCTTCCAGCAGGAACGCCAGGATCGTGCTGGTGGTGGTCTTGCCGTGGGTGCCCGCCACCGCCAGCGTGTGGCGGCCCGGCAACACGTTCCCGCGCAACCATTCCGCGCCCGAGGTATAGGCGCGGCCAGCATCCAGCACCACTTCCACCGCGGCATTGCCGCGGGAAAGCGCATTGCCGATGACCACTTCGTCACAGTCGGGCGAAACGTGTTCCGGCAGGTAGCCTTGCTTCAGCGCGATGCCCAGTGTTTCGAGCTGCGTGGACATGGGCGGGTACACGGCCTGGTCGCTGCCTTCCACCTCATGCCCCAGTTCGCGCGCCAATGCGGCCACGCCGCCCATGAAGGTGCCGGCGATGCCCAGGATATGCAGTTTGCTCATGGCGCCATTGTCGCCGAAGGCCGCTCTTTGTAGGAGCGGCCCTTGGCCGCGATCGCCTTTCGCGGTAAGCCCAATCGCGGCCAAGAGCCGCTCCTACAGGAAGGCGGAAGCCGCCTCCTGCGCGCTCAGCGCTTGAGCGCTTCGGTGATCCGCGCGAACACCTCGTCCAGCGTACCCACGCCATCGATCACGGTCAGTTCGCCCTGCTGGCGATAGAACTCGATGACCGGGGCGGTCTGGTCGGCATAGACCTGCAGGCGCTTGCGCACCGATTCCGGGTTGTCGTCGGCGCGGCCTTCTGCCTGGGCGCGGCCGGCGATGCGTTCCACCAGCAATTCGCTGGGCACGTCCAGCTGCACGGCGGCGTCGAACTTCTGCCCCAGCCTGGCCAGCAGTTCGCCCAGCGCGGCGGCCTGCGCCAGGTTGCGCGGATAACCGTCCAGGATGAAGCCGGCCCGGGTGTCCTCGCGCGAGAAGCGGTTTTCCAGCATGCCCAGCAGGATGTCGTCGCTGACCAGTTCGCCGCGCGCCATCACTTCCTTGGCCTGCAACCCGAGCGGCGAGCCCGCCGCCACTTCCGCCCGCAGCAGATCGCCGGTGGAGATATGGGGAACCTGCAGATGCTCCTTCAGACGGACCGCCTGCGTACCCTTGCCCGAGCCGGGCGGACCCAACAGAACCAATCGCATACACGCTCCCAGACCAAATTGATGTGTCGCTGGCGGCCGGCGACGCTAGAATCAGGAGCCACGCCGACGCTGCACCGCAATATAACCGGCTTACCGCATCCCCGTCATCCAGGACGACTTCGACCATGGTTCAAGGCACCCTGCTCTACGCCCAGTCCGGCGGCGTCACCGCCGTCATCAACGCCACCGCTTCCGGGGTCATCCGCGAAGCCCGCGCCCGTGGCGTCAAGGTGCTGGCCGCGCGCAACGGCATCCTGGGCGCGCTGCGCGAGGAGTTGATCGACACTTCGAAGGAATCCGCCGCCGCCATCGCGGCGCTGGCGCATACGCCGGGCGGCGCGTTCGGCTCGTGCCGCTACAAGCTGAAGTCGCTGGAAGCCGACCGGGCCAAGTACGAGCGCCTGCTGGAGGTGCTCGAGGCGCATGACGTGCGGTATTTCCTCTACAACGGCGGCAACGACTCCGCCGACACCGCGCTGAAGGTCTCGCAATTGGCCCAGGCCTTCGGCTATCCGCTGACCTGCATCGGCGTACCCAAGACCATCGACAACGATCTGGCCGTGACCGACACCTGCCCGGGCTTCGGTTCGGCCGCCAAGTACACGGCCGTGTCCGTGCGCGAGGCGGCGCTGGACGTGGCCGCGATGGCGGAGACGTCCACCAAGGTGTTCGTCTACGAAGCCATGGGCCGCCACGCCGGCTGGCTGGCCGCCGCCGCCGGACTGGCCGGGCCGTCGCCGGACGATGCGCCGCAGATCATCCTGTTCCCGGAGCGCGCCTACGACGAGGCCGCCTTCCTGGCCCAGGTGAAGAAGGTGGTGGCGAAAGTGGGTTGGTGCGTGGTGGTGGCGAGCGAAGGCATCCGCACCGCCGACGGCACCTTCGTCGCCGACGCCGGCGGCGGCAAGGACGCCTTCGGTCATACCCAACTGGGCGGCGTGGCTTCGTACCTGGCCGGCAAGGTCAAGGACGAACTCGGCTTCAAGGTGCACTGGACCCTGCCCGACTACCTGCAACGCTCGGCCCGCCACATCGCCTCGAAGACCGACTGGGAACAGGCGCAGGCGGTGGGCAAGGCGGCGGTGCAGTTCGCGCTGAAGGGACGCAATGCAGTGATGCCGGTCATCGTCCGCACGTCGGACTCGCCGTACCGCTGGAAGATCGAGGCCGCCCCGCTGGAGAAGGTGGCCAACCACGAGAAAACCATGCCCAAGGGCTTCATCCGCAAGGACGGCTACGGCATCACCGCCAGCGCCCGCAAATACCTGGAACCGCTGATCCGCGGCGAAGCGCCGCTGCCCTATGGTCGCGATGGCCTGCCGAAATACGTGACGCTGAAGAATGTGGCGGTGAAGAAGAAGCTGCCCGGGTGGGAAGGCTAGGGTCATTTCGCCACCCAATTCCTGATCGGTACTCCGCAGCACCGATCAGGATATAACCACCAAACCAAAGCCAGGAGCTTTCATCTCCTGCAAATTCCCGGCTTCGCTGCATGAACAGCGCCAAACTTCGCCCAACAGCATTGGCAATACCGGTCTCACCGATAAGTTGTTTATGGCGGCGAAAGAAAGTGCGCTTCGTGCTGGACGGCAGCCTCGCCGGATAACACCATCAATGTTTCATGGTGTGCATACCACAGTCATATTTCCAAGCCTTTGTTTTTCCGCCAAAAATCCAAAATTGACGCAGACTCACACTATTCCTAAAGTCCTTGTTACGCTCCACTTAGGAACCTAATAGGCGTTATGTGCTAACCGGAGTCTCCGATGTCACTTGAAGAAACAAAAGCCAAGCTCGCTGCAGCCGGCCTGGAAGTTGTGGGAGAGCAGCGAACCAACAATGATCTTGGTTGGCAAATCCGCCTAGCCAACGGGGGCTTGGTCAACGTCTTCGATACCGGAAACATCAATGTACAAGGCAAGGCCCAACCAGAAGTAAAGGCGGCATTAGGAATAGTTGGCGGAGGCCCGGCAATGCCCGCTGCGCCGGCGCCTGCAGTAGCCGGCAACAATCAGAACAACAAAGTCTTTGTAGTCTATGGGCATGATGAAACGGCAAGGAATCACCTAGAGGCGATGCTTCGCAGATGGGGCCTAGAGCCATTGATCCTTGACCAGTTGCCGTCAGAGGGCCAGACAATCATTGAGAAACTAGAGAAGTACACTGCAGACGTGAAGTTTGGGGTGGTACTTGCCACACCAGATGACGAAGGAAATCGATCGGGAAGAGACGACGAGAAGGCCTATCGTGCGCGGCAGAATGTGGTGCTTGAACTAGGTATGTTGCTTTCCCGTCTTGGCAGAAGCCGTGTCGCAATTCTCCTCAAACAGCAGCCAAATATGGAGCGCCCGTCGGACATTCAGGGCTTGATCTACATTCCCTTCAAAGATGACCTGCAAAAAGAAGCAGGAACAATCCTTGCTAAAGAGATGGTCGCTCAGGGCTACCACATCGATGTAGCAAAGCTCTAAACGCACATAACAATTCATTCAAGCCGACGCCGCTTCGCGGCGCGGCTTAATTCAAGCGTTAGGCCGCATATGACACATACGTATAAGGTCGCAGTTTTCTGTGAAGTCTTGCTCTCCCGCGACGAGGGCGTAGCTTCTGCGCTGTTCTTCCGCGAGATTGAGATGCCGTTTCCTCCTTCGGTTGGTCTCTCAATTAATCTCAGCGGCGAGTGGTTCTGTGGGCCTTTCGAACACGTTGAGTGGCATAGCGCTGGGTTCTTCGTTTGTTACGTCAAGCCCAGAGATTCGCTCATTGCTGATTACGCCCTTGAACGAGATCGACCAGTCAAAGAAGAACTCTTTGAACACATGCTTTCTTTCGGCTGGCTCAGGTTTGGCCGTGCGCATGATCGTCCTTCGTTCTTTGCACCGCTTGATGCGGCCTAACAATTCGTTCAAGCCGACCCCGTGTCGTGGCGTCAGCCGCGTGCTTTTGCGCTACGCTTGCACGCGTCTGCCGCCCCGCCACGGGTCGGCTTAACTCAGGCGTTAGCCGTCAAGGGGGGAATATGGCTGCTGTAACAAGAATCACGCTGGTCTGTGCACTCGGATTAGCGGCCGCGGCTTCTGCTGCTGAGCCCACAGCCGGGGACGTTTCGCTACATTGCACCGGCAAAACCTGGCGCATGCTGAGCAGCTCAGATGAGATTCCTACGGACGCAATCTTACGCATCGACAACGCTGGCACGTACATTTCAATCAGCGGCGTAGGATCCGGACAGTCGGATAAGCGTCCACGGGCGGCTTCAAACGTAGAGAGCGTCGGTAGCATCCAATTGCAATCTGCAGTCTCAGGCCAGCCACCGCTGGATGCTTGGTTCAATGTCAACCGCTATACTGGCGAGCTTCTAGTTGCACCAACCGGCAGCGGTGGCAAAGCATTTTTCCTAGGCAGTTGTAAAAACGCGCAGCCACTTTTCTAGATTGACGGCTAACAATTCATTCAAGCCGAACCCGCTTCGCGGGTCGGGGGCTTGTCCGATTTTCTGTGTGTGAGGCGGTTTAGTTGGAACGTCTCTTTCAGC
>CAZLSG010000086.1:0-8629 GCA_964562135.1 uncultured Pseudoxanthomonas sp.
CACCTGGTCCTGGGTCATCACGTTGAGCTGCCAGCCGGTCAGGCGGCTGGCCAGGCGCACGTTCTGGCCACCCTTGCCGATGGCCTGGGCCAGGCGTTCTTCGGCCACCGCCAGGTCCATGGAGTGCTTTTCCTCATCCACGATGATGGACTGCACTTCCGCCGGCGCCATCGCGTTGATGACGAAGGTGGCGGGGTTGTCGTTCCACAGCACGATGTCCACGCGCTCGCCGTTGAGCTCGTTGGACACCGCCTGCACGCGCGAGCCGCGCATGCCGATGCAGGCGCCGATGGGATCGGTGCGGGTGTCGTGGGCGAGCACGGCGATCTTGGCGCGGTCGCCGGGGTCGCGCGCGCAGGCCTTGATCTCCACCAGGCCCTGGCCCACTTCCGGCACTTCCAGCTTGAACAGCTCGATCATGAACTCGGGCGCGGCGCGGCTGATGAACAACTGCGGCCCGCGCGGCTCGGAACGCACGTCGAACAGGTAGCCACGCACACGGTCGCCGGCGCGCAACACGTCGCGCGGGATGCCCTTGTCCTTGGCGATGAAGGCCTCGGCGTTGCCGCCCAGGTCCACGAAGATGTTGCCACGCTCGACGCGCTTGACCACGCCGGTCACCAGTTCGCCGACGCGATCCTTCCACGCATCGACCACCTGCGCGCGTTCGGCTTCGCGAACGCGCTGCACGATCACCTGCTTGGCGGCCTGCGCGGCGATGCGGCCGAAGTCCGGGTTCTCGATCTGTTCTTCGATGTAGTCGCCCACCTCGACGCCGTCGGCCTCGTCCACCGCGTCCATCAGGCGGATCTGGCGGTCCGGCGACTCCATCACCACGTCGTCGGCCACCACTTCCCAGCGGCGGAAAGTTTCGTAGCTGCCGTCCTTGTGGTCGATGGACACCCGCGCCAGCACGTCCTGGTCCGGGTAGCGCTTCTTGGCGGCGGACGCCAGCGCGGCTTCGATCGCGTCGAAGATCACTTCACGCGGCACGCCCTTTTCGTTGGCCACCGCATCCACCACCAGCAACAGTTCCTTGCTCATTTCTCTGTCTCACTTCGCGCGCGGCCGCGGGGCCGCCGGTTGGTTGGGTTGTTTGTTGTCGGATTTCTTCTGCTTTGCCTTGCCGGGAGCAACAGGCTTCTTTGCCGCGCCCGGTTTTTTCTTCGGTTCCGGCGCCATGCCCAGGGCCACCCAGTCGGGGACCAGCCGCGCCTTGTCGATGTTGTCGAAGGCCACCGCCATCTCGGCGGCGTCCACGGCGAACACCACGCTGTCGCCTTCCACGCGGAGGATTTCGCCCTGCAGGCGACGGCGCCCTTCCTGCGGCAGCTTCAGCACCAGCTTGGCCGACTCGCCGGCATGGCGCTCGTAGTGCGCCAACGCGAACAGGGGACGGTCAACGCCCGGCGAAGACACTTCGAGGGTGTAATTGCCGCTGATCGGATCCTCGACATCCAGTCGCGCTGACACCTCGCGGCTGACCGCCTCGCAGTCGTCGATGTTCACCGCGCGCGCATCCCGCTCTTCGGAGGAAACATCGATGTACAGGCGCAGGGTGGCACCGCCGGGAGCCGGCAGGTATTCCACGCCCAACAGTTCCAGCCCGAGGGCCTGCACTGTCGGCGCCAGCAGATTCGCGATTTCGCTTGCCTTGTCGCTCACGTGTCGATGACTGCCTGAAATCTGGATTCCAAAAACAACAAGGGGCCCGGTGGGCCCCTTGTCCGATACGCTGGAAATGGTGCCGATGCGGGAACATTCGCCTCGGCAAGCCCTGACTCATTCAGCAAAAAAGCCTCTCGCATGAGGCTTTTCTGACCGAAAAGCTGGTAGCGGGGGCAGGATTTGAACCTGCGACCTTCGGGTTATGAGCCCGACGAGCTGCCAGACTGCTCCACCCCGCATCAGGAGCGGAATTGTGCGCGATTTTACTGTTTCGTGCAAGGCCTGCCGATGAACCCGCCACTACCGACAACAGCGCATCAACCGGCAAAGGCCTGCTGGCTCCAGGCCATGATGGGGTTCCAGGCGAAACCCAGGGCAAGCAGGCCCAGCGCATTCACGCCCAGCACGATGCCCAGCACGCGATCGTTGTGGGCCGGCAGCGGCTCGCCCACCGGCTCGTCGAAATACATGACCTTGATGACCCGCAGGTAATAGAACGCGCCGATCACCGCGCACACCACGCCCAGCAGCGCCAGCCACAGCATCCCGCCATCGACCGCCGCGCCCAGCACGGCCAGCTTGGTCCAGAAGCCGAGGAACGGCGGGATGCCGGCCAAGGAAGCCATGATGCACAGCACCAGTCCGGCCATCCACGGGTTGCGCGAACTCAGGCCCTTGAAATCGTCGATGCGCTCGGCCTCGAAGCCGCCGCGCGACAGCGCGATGATCGCGCCGAACGCGGCCGTGGACATCAGTGCGTAACCGATGGCGTAGAACAGCGCCGCCGCATAGCCGCGCTCGTCGCCGCCGGCCAGGCCCATCAGCAGGAAGCCGATATGCGAGACGGTGGAGAACGCCAGCATGCGCTTGAGGTTGGTCTGCGCAATCGCCATCAGGTTGCCGATGACCAGCGACAGCGCCGCCAGCCCCGCCAGCAGCCATTGCCACTGGTCCGACAGCGGGCCCACGCCCACTTCCAGCAGGCGCCAGGCCATGCCGAATGCCGCCAGCTTCGGCGCCGAACTGATGAACAGCGCCACCGGCGCGGTGGCCCCTTGGTACACGTCCGGCAACCACATGTGGAATGGCGCCGCGCCCAGCTTGAAAGCCACGCCGGCCACCATGAACACCGTGCCGGTCAGCAGCAACAGGCGCTCGTCCGAACCGGCAATCGCCTCGTGGATGCCGGCCAGGCTCAGGGTGCCTGTGGCCCCGTAGATCAGCGACATGCCGTACAGCAACAGGCCCGAGGCAATTGAACCCAGCACGATGTACTTCATCGCGGCTTCGGTAGCCAGGCCATTGTCGCGATCCGCCGCCACCAGCGCGTAGGAACACAGCGCCAGCAACTCCAGGCCCAGGTAGACCATCAGCAGGCTGCCGGCCGACACCATGATCATCATGCCCGCCGTCGCGAACAACAGCAGCACGGCGATCTCGCCCTTGTACAGGTTGCGCTCGCGCAGGTAGCTCCAGCCGTAGAGCAGCGTCAGCAGGCTGACCAGCACGATCACCACTTTCATCACGTCGGCAGCCGTGTCGCGCACGAACATGCCGTTGAACACCGTGCCCTGCCCGCCCGTGCCGGTCGCCAGCAAACCGAGCACCACGGCCAGTATCAGCACGGACAGGAAATGCGTCCACAGCTTGTGGCGCTCTTCGATGAACAGGTCGAGGATCAGCAGCGCGAACGCGCCGCCGATCAGCACCAGTTCCGGTAGCAGCGGCAGCAGGTCGGCGGTGGACGGCATCGCGATGGTCGTGGTCATCTTCAATGATTCCTTACAGCTTGCTGGCGGCAATCTGCGCCGCAAGTTGCGCGATGGAGGGTTCCATCAGATCGATCAGCGGCTTGGGCCACAGGCCCAGCAGCAGCACGCCGGCGGCGAACACGCCCAGCACGAGCGTCTCGCGGGCATTGATGTCCTTGAGCTCGGCCACGTGCGCGTTGCCCACCTCGCCGAAGAAGACCCGCTTGTACAGCCACAGCGTGTAGGCCGCGCCGATCACCAGCGTGGTGGCCGCGCCGAACGCGATCAAGGGATGCTTCTGGAAGCTGGCCAGGATGACCATGAATTCGCCCACGAACCCGCTGGTTCCGGGCAAACCGGCATTGGCCATGAAGAACAGCATGGAGAACGTGGCGAACCACGGCATCACGTTGACCACGCCGCCGTAATCGCCGATCCGGCGCGAATGCATGCGGTCGTACAGCACGCCCACGCAGGAGAACATCGCGCCCGACACGAAGCCGTGCGACACCATCTGCACCATCGCGCCCTGCAGGCCCAGTCGCGCCGCGTCGTCGGCGCCATACTCGCGGACCAGAGCGAAGGCGATGAACACGCCCAGGGTGACGAAGCCCATGTGCGCCACCGACGAGTACGCAATCAGCTTCTTCATGTCCTCCTGGACCAGCGCGACCAGTCCCACGTAGATCACCGCGATCAGCGACAGCGCGATCACCAGCCAGGCCCATTCGTGCCCGGCGTCCGGGGTGATCGGCAGGTTGAAGCGCAACAGGCCGTAGCCGCCGATCTTCAGCGCGATGGCCGCCAGGATCACCGAACCCGCCGTCGGAGCTTCCACGTGCGCGTCCGGCAACCACGTGTGCACCGGGAACATCGGCACCTTGACCGCGAACGCGATCAGGAACGCGAAGAATATCCAGGTCTGCTCGCGCGCCGTCAGCGGCATCGCGTACAGGTCCTGCAACTGGAAGCTGCCGCCCTTCAGGTACAGGTAGATCAGCGCCACCAGCATCAGCACGGAACCGAGGAAGGTGTACAGGAAGAACTTCATGGCCGCGTAGATCCGGCGCGGCCCGCCCCAGACGCCGATGATCAGGAACATCGGGATCAGCATGGCTTCGAAGAACACGTAAAACAGGATGGCATCGGTGGCGGCGAAGATGCCCACCGTCACGCCTTCCAGGATCAGGAACGCGGCCACGTACTGGTGCACGCGCTTGTGCACCGAATCCCATGCCCCGACAAGGCTCAGTACCGTCATCAGCGTGGTCAACAGGATCAGCGCCACCGCGATGCCATCGACGCCCAGGTTGTAGTGAATGTCGTAAGCGGGGATCCAGGCCCGCTGCTCGACGAACTGCATGCCGGGATTCGCGAAATCGAAGCCGGTCAGCAGTCCGACGCTCGCCACCAGGGTCAGCAGCGCCACCGCCAGCGCGCTCCAGCGCGCCACGTCGGCGCGGGACTTGCCCAGGCCGAGGATCAGCGCGCCGCCGATGATCGGCAGCCAGATCAGGACACTCAACAGGTACGGGTTCGCCACGTTATTGCACCTTGCAGGTCATCGCCAGAAGCGCATCAGAACGGCCAGCAAAGCGATCAGGCCGACGATCATCGCAAAGGCATAGTGATAGAGATATCCGGATTGGCTGCGGCGCAGCACGCTGGAGGCCAGTTCGACCAGGCGCGCGCTGCCGTTGACGAACACGCCATCGACGATATGGGTGTCGATCCAGCGCGAAACCTTGCCCAGCCACACGCCGCCACCGGCAAGGCCGCTGATCCACAGCGTGTCCATGCCGTACTTGTTTTCCAGCACACGCACCGGCACGGCGAACAGCGCCCTCGCCTTCGCGGCCAGCCCGGGCTTCCACCAGTACATCACAGTGGCCAGCGCGAAGCCGCCCACCACCAGCCAGAAGGCCGGGGTGATGAAGCCATGCAGCGCGAACTTGGCGGGACCGTGCCACATGGCCTCGCCCACGGCTGCCACCGAGTCGCGATCCTGGGCCACGTCGATGATCCCGAGGAAGAACGGCAGCGTCGCGTGGTGGCCGCTCCAGTCGGTGCCGAACAGCATCGGGCCCACGGTGAAGTAGCCGATCGCGACGGAGGGAATCGCCAGCAGGATCAGTGGCAGCGTCACCACCCAGGGGGATTCGTGCGGCTCGTGTGCGCCATGGTGGTCATGTCCATGGTCGTGATGCCCATCATCGTGGCCATGCCCATGATCGTCGGCATGCGCGTGGCGGAAGCGCTCCTCGCCGAAATAGGTGAGATACAGCAACCGGAAGCTGTAGAACGAAGTCACGAAAGCGCCCAGCAGCACTGCCCAGTAGGCATAGGTTCCGATCCAGCCGGCGTTTTCGGCGCCATGCTTGGCCGCTTCGATGATCGTGTCCTTGGAGTAGAAACCGCTGAAGAACGGCGTGCCGACCAGGGCCAGGGTACCGATCACGCTGGTCCAGAAGGTGATGGGCATGTACTTGCGCAGGCCGCCCATCTTCCGCATGTCCTGCTCATGGTGCATGCCGATGATCACCGAGCCGGCCGCCAGGAACAGCAGCGCCTTGAAGAACGCGTGGGTCATCAGGTGGAACACCGCCGCCGAGTACGCGGAAACGCCCAGCGCGACGGTCATGTAACCAAGCTGCGACAGCGTGGAGTACGCCACCACGCGCTTGATATCGTTCTGCACGATGCCGATCAGGCCGGTGAAGAAAGCCGTGGTGGCGCCGATGAACAGCACGAAGTTCAACGCGGTTTGCGACAACTCGAACAGCGGCGACATCCGCGCCACCATGAAGATGCCGGCGGTCACCATCGTCGCGGCGTGGATCAACGCCGAGATCGGGGTCGGGCCTTCCATCGAATCCGGCAGCCACACGTGCAGCGGCACCTGCGCCGACTTGCCCATGGCGCCGATGAACAGGCAGATGCAGATCACCGTCGCCACGCTCCATTCCCAGCCAGGGAACACGGACATGCCAACGCCCTTGAGCAGCGGCGCATTGGCGAAGACCGTGGCGTAATCCAGCGTGCCGAACCAATACAGCACCGCCGCGATACCCAGCAGGAAACCGAAGTCGCCCACGCGGTTGACCAGGAACGCCTTCATGTTGGCGAAGATCGCGGTCGGCCGCTTGAACCAGAACCCGATCAGCAGGTACGACACCAGGCCCACCGCTTCCCAGCCGAAGAACAGCTGCAGGAAGTTGTTGCCCATCACCAGCATCAGCATGCTGAAGGTGAACAGCGAGATGTAGCTGAAAAAACGCTGGTAGCCCGGGTCCTCGGCCATGTAGCCGATGGTGTAGACATGCACCAGCAGCGACACGAAGGTGACCACCACCATCATCATCGCGGTCAGGCGGTCCACCATGAAACCGATATGGGCCGAGTAGCCGCCCACCTCGAAGAACGTGTAGATGTTCTGGTTGAACGGCGAGGCGCCGACGAACGCCAACTGGTAGAGCGTCCAGATCGACAACGCGCACGACGCGGCCACGCCGGCGATGGTGACGAACTGCGCGCCCTTGCGCCCCACCTGGCGACCGAACAGGCCGGCCACGATGCTGCCCAGCAGCGGCAACAGCACCACCGCCAACAGCACGTTCTTGGAAAGGGTGATTTCCATCATCTGCGCATCAGCCCTTCAGGGAATCGATTTCGCCGACATTGATCGTATGCCGGGTGCGGAACAGCGCGACCAGGATCGCCAGGCCGATGGCGGCCTCGGCCGCGGCCACGGTGAGGATGAAGAACACGAAGATCTGCCCCGCCGCATCGCCGAGCTCGCGCGAGAAAGCGATGAAGTTGATGTTGACCGACAACAGCATCAGCTCGATCGACATCAACAGCACGATCATGTTCTTCCGGTTCAGGAAGATGCCCGCCAGGCTGATGCAGAACAGCACCGCTCCCAGCGCCAGCAGGTGTCCGAGGGTAATCATGCGTCCGCCTCCTTGTCGTTGGCGGCCTGCGGTACCGCAGGCTTCTCCGCCGGCATCGACACCATCCGCAGGCGGTCGGCCGCGCGGGTCCTGATCTGCTCGCCCGGATCCTGGTGCTTGATGCCGTCGCGCTTGCGCAGGGTGATCATCACCGCCGCGATCACCGCCACGGTCAGGATCACCGCCGCGAATTCGAATGGCAGGATGAATTCGGTGAACAGGCGCTCGGCCAGCCAGGTGGTGTTCGAGGTCTCGGCCGCCGCGGCCGCCGCGTTGTCCGGGAACGGCACGGCGGTACGGGACTTCACCCCGATCAGCGCCAGCATCTGCAGCAGCATCAGCACCGCCACCACCAGTCCGACCGGCAGGTAGCGCACCCAGCCTTCGCGGATCGCGGCGACGTCGATGTCCAGCATCATCACCACGAACAGGAACAACACCATCACCGCGCCCACGTACACCAGCACCAGCGCGATGCCGAGGAATTCCGCGCCCACCAGCAGCCAGATGCAGGCCACCGAGAAGAACGTCAGGATCAGGAACAACACGGCATGCACCGGGTTGCGCACGCTGACGACCGCGCCGGCAGCGGCGACCGCAATGGCGGCGAAGGCGTAAAAGCTGATCAGTACCCAGTCCATCATGCTCTCTTAAAGGTATGCACTCTTCAGGAATGTCTCAGCGGTAGGCCGCATCGGCAGCGCGACGTTCGGCGATCTCGGCTTCCAACCGGTCGCCGATGGCCAGCAACTGCGGCTTGGTGACGATGTTCTCGCCGCGTTTCTCGAAGTGGTATTCGAGGATGTGCGTTTCCACGATGGAATCCACCGGACAGCTTTCCTCGCAGAAGCCACAGTAGATGCACTTGAACAGATCGATGTCGTAGCGCGTGGTGCGGCGCGTGCCGTCTTCGCGCGGGGCCGAGTCGATGGTGATCGCCAGCGCCGGGCACACCGCCTCGCACAGCTTGCAGGCGATGCAGCGCTCTTCCCCGTTGGGGTAGCGGCGCAGCGCGTGCAGCCCGCGGAAGCGCGGCGACTGCGGGAAGCGCTCCATCGGGTACATCATGGTGTACTTGGGCTTGAACGCGTATTTCAGCGTCAGCCACAGTCCGCCGATCAGTTCCAGCAGCATCAGGCTCTTGAGGTAATGCACGAACTTGCCCATGGCTCAGACGCCCCTGCCGATCACGCCGAAATAGACCATCAGGGTGGTCACGGCGATCCAGACGATGCTCAACGGAATGAAGATCTTCCA
>CAZLSG010000087.1:0-8422 GCA_964562135.1 uncultured Pseudoxanthomonas sp.
TTCGGCGGCCAGGGCCTGTCCGGCACCGGCCCCAAGGCCGGCGGCCCGCACTACCTGCACCGCTTCGCCACCGAGAAGACGGTCACGGTCAACACCACGGCCGCCGGCGGCAATGCCTCGCTGTTGACGCTGGATGACTGACGCCACGGCTCCCGCGGCAGGCCATGTGTTCACCACCCAAGTGGTAACCATGGCACATAATCGACGGCAGCCATGACGACGGACTTCTATTCCCTGCTGATCAGTGACAGCGCCCTCGCGCTCGTCCTGCTGGGCCTGTTCTGGTACGTCTCGCGCATTTCGCGCGGGATCCGCGGCATTGCCACCTGGGGTGCGGCGCACTTGATGTACACGGTGGGTGCTTCGTTGCTGGACGGCACCGCGCAGGAACTCGCCCTCTCCGGGCACTCGCAGTCCGTGGCCTGGGTCGCCGGCACCGGAGGCATGCTTGCCTGCGCCGGCCTGGCGGGCCTGGCCTGGTCGATCATCCTGTTCGTGCAGCAACGGCCCCTGTCCTGGCTCGAACTGGCCCTGATGCCCCTTTGCGTGGGCTTTTCACTGGCCGGCTGGGTGTTCTGGAACACCATCGACGCACAGGGCGCAGCCATGAGCGCCGCCGAAGTGCTGGTGCTGTCGGTGATGATCTGGCACCTGCGCCAGTTGCGCCTGCCGCCGGCCCGCCTGCCCGCACAGTTGATGATGCTGGGCTCGGCCGTGCTGCTGGTGCTGTATGCCCGCGACCTGGCGCAGGCGCTCACCGGTACCTATGGGCCCAACGAAGCCTGGGTCAACGTGGATCTTTCCACCTGGTATCTGCTCAACTTCTGCATGCTGATGCTGACCAGCTTCCGCGCCGCCGAATCGCTGCGCCAGAGCGCGCTGCACGACCCGCTGACCGGTGCGCTGAACCGCCGCGGCCTGAACAGCGAGCTGCATGAACTGTACGCGAGGCCTTCGAACGGCAAGGGCCTCGCGCTGATCGCGATCGACCTGGACCACTTCAAATCCGTCAACGACAACCACGGGCACCCGTTCGGCGACATTGTGCTGCAACGGTTCTCCGACACCGTGCGCCGTTGCATCCGCTCGGGCGACCTGTTCGTCCGCAACGGCGGCGAGGAGTTCCTGATCATCGCGCCCGACGCCGACCCCGATGCCGCGCTGGCCATGGCCGAGCGCATCCGCACCCAGGTGATGCAACTGGACTTCTCCCCCGCCGCACCCAGGCTCCGGATCACCGCCAGCCTGGGGATCGCCCATTCCAGCGCCTCCACGGCGACGTTCCCGATCCTGTTGCGGCTGGCCGACGAGGCCCTGTACAAGGCCAAGCGCAAGGGGCGCAACCGGATCGAAACGAACCTGTTCGACGGCGCGGAGCCGATGCCAGACGCCTGACGGCCGCGGGACACCACCATGGTGCGGCCGGCGGAAATCCCCCGGATACGAAGAACCCCGCCGCGGCGGGGTTCTTCGCACATGACCGGACTGCTTGTTCTCAGAACCGGTACTGCGCCGAGATGCCGTACAGATCGGCGCCGCCACGGTAGGAACCCACCAGGCGCGAACCGCTGGACGAAACGATGTCCACTTCCGGCGTGTCCGCCATCTGGATGCGGACGTAGCTGCCGCTGACCTCGAAGTTGTCGTTGACGTTCCAGGTCATGCCCACCGAGTACCAGTTGCGGTCCTGGTCGGGCATGCGCGGGGTACGGTGCTGGAAAGCCACCGGCGATTCGTCGCGGGCAATGCCGGCGCGGAAGGTGAACTTGTCGCTGGCGCGGTATTCACCGCCCAGCGAATAGAACCAGCTGTCGTGCCAGCTGTAGTCCTCCACCGCGTCCGGCTGCACCGGGTTGTCGAACTCGATGCGGACTTCGCGCAGCGAATCCCAACCGGTATGCACGCCTTCGGCCATCACGGTGAAGCGGTCGTTGATGTCCCAGGTGGCACTCAACGTGTGCGTGGACGGCAGGGTCAGGCGGGCGCCGCCCTTGCCATCGGTGTACAGGCCAGGCGCGGCCACCGCGAGCAACGACTTCACGTTGGCGGGCACGTCGAAGGTGGCGTCGCCGCGCAGTTCGTGGTCAACCTCGGAACGGTAGGCGTAACCCAGCGAGACGCTGTCGGTCGGTCGGAAGTTCACGCCGGCGATCCAGCCGAAGCCCGTGTCGGTGCCTTCGATGCCGGCAACGCCATCGTTCTTCTGCGGGCCAAACGGCGCGTCGACCGGGTTCGGCGTCAGGCACAGGGCCGCATTGATGGTGCAGATGCCGGCACCAAAATCCACCGCATTGGTGAGGGTGGCCTCGGCACGCTGGACGATCACGCCCAGGCCCACCGAGAACCTGTCGGTCACGTCGACCGAGCCGGCCAGGGTCAGATCGATGAACTTCAGATCGGAGGTGAGCGCATGGTAACGGCCGGTCCAGCCGCTCTCGTACTCGGTCTTCAGGCCGAACGGTGCGCTGACCATCGCACCCAGCGTGACGTACTCGAACTGGCCGCTGAGCGGCAGCACGAACGAGAATGCAGGCACGGCGGCCAGGGCGCCGGCATCGCCACCATTGCCACCCGTCAGCGGCTGTTGCAACGGCGAGCCGTACGCAGCCGTGCCGCCGCCATTGAAGCGGAACGACAAATCGACGCCGGTGACGTCACCCTGGACGGTGGTGCGGTCGAAAGTCGACATGACCGCCGGATTGTTGACCACCACCGAGGCGTCGCCCTTGGCGGAAGCGGCGCCGGCCATGGCGCGGCCCTGCGCCTTCGCGCTGTTTTCCTTGAGCTGGAAAGCGGCGGCGTTGGCATGGCCGCAGGCCAGGGCGCCGGCGATACCGAGCGCCAGGGCGGACATGCGGGTGATATGGCGAGTGAATTCCATGGAATCGAATCTCCGGAAACAAAAAATTGAAGCGTCCGCAATATGCGCGCCCCGGGCGCGACTGATGTGCCGCGCCATCCGGAGCGTCGCCGGAAACCCTCCCGACATACGACGCCGTATGCAATTATACCCGCCACATCCACCCGGCCATTACGACCATGGTCTGGCCGGATTGGGCGCGGGTTCAGCCTCGTGATGCGAGACCCGGGTTCTGCCATCATCCCCGCGATGTTCGTTTCCCTGCCATCCCGCGAAAAGCCACCCATCCGCTGGGCCACCCCGGTGCTGTTCGCCGCTTTGTGGCTGGCTTTCCTGTGGGCGCTGCAGTTGCCCGACGACACCTGGGACAACTGGCTGCTGGAATGGGGGGCGCTCTCGCGCGGACTGGACACGTCCGACGCCTGGCTGCATGCATGGCGCGATGGCAGCGCATTGCGCCTGGTGACCGCCCTGTTCCTGCACGCGGACTGGGCGCACCTGATCGGCAACCTGGTGTTCCTGCTGATCTTCGGCCTGCCCGCCGAGCGCGCGATGGGGCCATGGCGATTCCTGTTCCTGTTCCTGCTGGGAGGTGCGGTGGCCAACCTGGCGGCCGTGGTGTCCATCGGCATGCCCGACCGGGTCATCATTGGCGCCAGCGGCGCGGTATCGGCGGTCATCGGCGCCTATCTGGCGCTGTTCCCGCGCGCCAAACTGGGGGTGGTGCTGCCGCTGGGCCTGTTCCTGGAGTTCGTGAAGGCGCCCGCCTCCCTGCTGATCGGCATCTGGGCGGTATTGCAGGTGGTGTTCGCCTACATCGGCCCGGCTTTCGGCATGGTGGCCTGGGCGGCGCACATCGCCGGCTTCCTGTTCGGCGTGGCCTACGCCCTGTTCGTGCGCGCCGCCATTGCCCGCCGGCTTCGCAAGCGCCAGGGCTACTGAACCCTATAATCCGCACCCATGGCAAAGACCGTTTACAAAGTGACCTTCCTCAACCACGGCAAAGTCTACGAACTGTTTGCCGGCCATGCGGGCACCAGTGGCCTGTGGGGATTCGTCGAAATCGGCGAGCTGATGTTCGATGTCCGGGACGGCCTGGTGGTGGACCCCACCGAAGAACGCCTGCGCGACGAATTCGGCGCCACCCGCGCGCTCCACCTGCCGATGCAAAGCATCCTGCGCATCGAGGAAGTGGACCGCAAGGGCACGTCCGCGATTCGCGATGCCGCCACCGGCGAAAGCGTGGTCACGCCGTTTCCGATGCCAGCCAAGCCGCGCTGAGGCTCCGCGCAAGGCCGGCCCGGGCCTGAATCAAGGCGTCTCGGCCACCCCCGCCCGGGATTCGCCGCCAACCCGCTTCAGCTCGGCCAGCGCCGCGGCAATGGGCTTGTCGCCCTCCAGCACGCGGCCGGCGGCGCGGACTTCCTCGCCGTCACCCTGGAGATGGCCCGGCAATGCCGCTTCGTTGTAGGCGGGCGCCGTGACAGAGGGATCCTCGCCTTCCGGATGCAGCACGACGTCCGGCGCGATGCCCGTGGCCTGGATCGATTTCCCGCTGGGGGTGTAGTAACGGGCCGTGGTCAACTTGACCGAATCCCCGTTGTCCAGCGGCAATACCGTCTGCACCGAACCCTTGCCGAAGGTGCGGCTGCCCACCACCCGGGCCCGGTCGTTGTCGCGCAAGGCGCCGGCCAGCACTTCCGATGCGCTGGCCGAACCGGCATCCACCAGCACCACCACCGGGGCTCCCTCGAGCAGGTCGCCCGGCGTCGCATCGAACCTGGCATCGCTGATCGCGATGCGCCCGCGCGTGGTGACGATGTTGCCCGTCTCCAGCAGGTCGTCCGCCACCTGCACCGCGGCATTGAGCAGGCCGCCGGGATTGCTGCGCAGATCCAGGACCAACCCCTTCAGCGCGCCACCCGCCTGGAGCTTTTCGACATGTTTCTGGAAGTCCGCGCCCGTATCCGCCTGGAAGGCACTGATGCGCACATAGCCGTAACCGGGTTCCAGCACGCGGCTGCGCACACTGGCGATGCGGATGGTCTCGCGGGTGAGGGTGACGTCGATGGGGGCCTCGGTACCTTCGCGGGCCAGCGTCAGGGTGAGGCTGGAGCCCGGCTCGCCGCGCAACGAATCCATGCCGCCCCCGTCCAGTGGCTTGCCGTCGATGGCCACGATCACGTCGCCGGAACGGATGCCGGCGCGCGCGGCCGGGGTGTCGTCGATCGGCGCCACCACCAGCAGGGTGTTGTCGGCCTGGTGCTGCAACTCCACGCCAATGCCGCCATAGGCACCGGTGGACTGCTCGTCGAATGCATCGGCGGCCTCCTTCTCCAGGTAGGCGCTGTGCGGGTCCAGATCCAGCAACAGGCCACGAATGGCCGAATGCATCAGTTTGCGATCGTCCACCGGCTCAACGTATGCCTCCTTGACCGCGTTGAACACGGCCACGTAACGGCGTATTTCGTCCAGCGGCACGCGCTCGGGCAGGCGCCCGGAGGCTTCGGGATCGTCACTGGCCGTCGCCGGCGGGCTTTCGGCTTCCGCATCCTGTGCGCGTGCATCCCAGGCCGGTGCCAACGCAAGAACGAACAACAGGAACAAACGCATGCAGTCCCTCCAGGGGGCGGTCACCGGATCATCGACCCCGCGCGGGGCGCGAAGTTTCGGCAGATTACCCGATCGGTTGCGGAACCGGACAGGCAGCCTCCGATATAGACTTTTCCGATGCCCGAACTTCCCGAAGTCGAAACCACGCGCCGCGGACTGGCCCCCCATGTCGAAGGACGGCGCGTCGAGCGCGTGCTGTTGCGCAGGCCCGACCTGCGCTGGCCGATCCCGGACGAAATCACCCGCATGCTGCCGGGCCAGCGCGTCGCGGCGGCCACGCGACGCGCCAAGTACCTGCTGCTGGACACCGCCGCCGGCAGCGCCTTGATGCACCTGGGCATGTCCGGCAGCCTGCGGGTGCTCCCCGCCGACACCCCGGTGAAACCGCACGATCATGTCGACATCCTGCTCGACTCCGGCCACGTCCTGCGCTTCAACGACCCGCGCCGCTTCGGCTGCCTGCTGTGGCAACCCGCCGGCAGCGTGCATCCGTTGCTCTCGGCACTGGGGCCGGAACCGCTGTCGGACGATTTCGACGGCGATTGCCTGTTCGCCGCCAGCCGCGGCCGCAAGGCGCCGGTCAAGACCTTCCTGATGGACCAGGGCGTGGTGGTGGGCGTGGGCAACATCTACGCCGCCGAGAGCCTGTTCCGCGCCGGCATTTCGCCATTGCGGCCGGCTGGCAAGGTATCGCGCGAGCGCTTCGTGGCATTGGCCGAAGCGGTGAAAGACATCCTGACCCATGCCATTCAGCGTGGTGGCACCACCTTGCGCGATTTCATCAGCCCGGATGGTGCGCCCGGTTACTTCGAACAGGAACTGTCCGCCTATGGGCGCGGAGGCGAGCCGTGCCGCCGCTGCGGACGGAAACTGAAGCAGGCCAACATCGGCCAGCGCGCCAGCGTCTGGTGTCCGCAGTGCCAGCGATGACGCGGACGCGACAACCGGACCGGCTTAGTCGGGCGGTGGCGGTGGCGATAGCGGCAACGGCGACTGCAAGGGTTCTATCCGCCCCTCGCCGCGTGCGATCTTCTTGAACTCGGCGCGGCTGACCGAGACATAACGCTCGTTGCCGCCGATCTCGACCTGCGGACCATCCTGCACGGCGCGCCCATGATCATCCACGCGCACGGTCATCGTCGCCTTCTTGCCGCTATGGCAGATGGTCTTGATCTCGTTGAACTCGTCGGCCCAGGCCAGCAGGTACTGGCTGCCTTCGAACAGCTCGCCGCGGAAATCCGTGCGCAGGCCATAACAGAGCACCGGAATGCGCAATCCGTCCACCACTTCGCTCAGCTGCCAGACCTGCGCGCGCGACAGGAACTGCGCCTCGTCCACCAGCACGCAATTCAGGTGCCCATGTACGGCAATGTCGGCCTTGACCAGCGTCTCCAGATCAGTGTCCCGCTCAAAGGCCACACCCTCGGCTTTCAGCCCGATCCGGGATGCCACGGTGCCGCTGCCGGCACGATGATCGAGCCGCGGCGTCAGGATCAACACCCGCATCCCACGCTCGTGGTAGTTGTGCGCCGACTGCAGCAGCGTGGTGGTCTTGCCGGCGTTCATCGCCGAATAGTAGAAATAGAGCTTGGCCATACCTGAATTCTAGCGACCTGCAGCGATTCGCGCCGGAGGCTTAATCACCTTCCGGAAGGTCTCTTGGGCATGCCGACTTCGACCTTGCCGCCATGTTCGGACCAGGCGGGAATCCGGCTTCGTGCATTTCCCGTACTGCTCAGGCTTCCAGCGGCGATCATCGCAGTGCCGGCCACCCCGGACGACGGCCGCCGGTACAATGCGCCATCCGGAATCCGTTCCCCGCATGAACTCCCTCAACCCTCCCCAACGCGCCGCGGTCCTGCACTGCGACGGCCCCCTGCTGGTGCTGGCCGGTGCCGGCAGCGGCAAGACGCGGGTGATCGTCGAGAAGATCGCGCACCTGATCGGTGCCGGCCACTGTCCGGCGCGCCGCATCGCCGCCATCACCTTCACCAACAAGTCCGCGAAGGAAATGCGCGAGCGCGTGGGCCGGCGGATCAGGGGCGATGCGGCCGAAGGGTTGACCATCTCCACGTTCCATTCGCTGGGGCTGAAGTTCCTGCAGATCGAACATGCCGCCGCCAACCTGAAACGCGGCTTCTCGATCTTCGATGCGGACGACACCCTGGGGCAGATCAAGGACCTGATGCCCGGCGCGAAACCGGATGCGATCGAAGCGGCGCGCAACCTGATTTCCCGCGCCAAGAACGGGGGCCTGTCGCCCGACGAGGCCGCGGCCACCGCGCGTTCCACCCGCGAACACGAAGCCGCCGGACTCTACGCCCGCTACCAGGCGCGGTTGCGGGCGTTCAACGCGGTGGATTTCGACGACCTGATCCGCCTGCCGGTGCAGATACTGGAAAGCGACGCCGACATCACAGCGGCCTGGCGCGAGCGCATCGGCTACCTGCTGGTGGACGAATGCCAGGACACCAACGATGCCCAGTACCGGCTGCTGAAGGCGTTGGCCGGCCCGCGCGGGCGCTTCACCTGCGTGGGCGACGACGACCAGAGCATCTATGCCTGGCGTGGCGCCAATCCGGACAACCTGATGCAGATGGCGCGCGACTATCCCGCGCTCGAGATCATCAAACTGGAACAGAACTACCGTTGCAGCAATCGCGTGCTGCGCGCGGCCAACACCTTGATCGCCAACAACCCGCACGAACACCTGAAGAAGCTGTGGAGCGACCAGCCCGACGGCGAGCGCATCCGCGTATGGGAATGTCGCGACAACGAGCACGAGGCGGAAAAGGTCGCCGCCGAAATCGCCTTCCTCAACGCCGCGCGCAATGCGGCGTGGAGCGATTTCTGCATCCTGTTCCGCGGCAACCACCAGTCGCGTGCACTGGAGAAGGCGCTGCAATTGCTGCGCATTCCGTACCACCTGACCGGCGGCACCGCCTTCCT
>CAZLSG010000088.1:0-8192 GCA_964562135.1 uncultured Pseudoxanthomonas sp.
CCTGGATGCCGCCACTGATACGCCGGTAGCGCTTGCCCACGTACCACACGATCACGCCAATCAACGGCGTGACCAGCAACATGGCCAGCGTGACCTTGACGCTGGTGTACAACATCACGCCGAACAAACCGATGATGGTCAGTCCATCGGTAACCATGGTCTTGAGCGCATTGGAACTGGCTTCGGTCACCTGTTCGGTGTCGAAGTTGAGCCTGCTGACCATGGCAGGCGTGGATTCCGTGTCGAAATGTGCCGATGGCAACCGCAGGTACTTGGCCAATACTTGTTCACGCAAATCACGGACCACACTGCGCCCTGTCTTCGCCATGCCGTAATCGGTCACGAAAGTTGCCGCACTGCGCAGCAGGAACAAGGCCACGATGACCAGCGGCAATACGACCGCCATCTTCGGTTCGGGATTCACGAAACCACGATTGGTCAAAGGCTCCATGAGCCGTGCAAAAGCCACGCCTGCCACGGCTTCGATCAGCATGCCAATGGTCGCCGCCCCCAGGAAAAACCAGTAGGGACGCGTATATCCCAACAGGCGCTGGTACACCGGCCATACCGGTTGCATGTCCCGGCTCACTGGCTCTGCTCCGGTGCGGTGGCAATGGATATCCTGCGGAACCCCATTTGCCCCAACGCATCCAATGCAGTCACCACTGCCTGGTGCGGCGTGCGTGCATCCGCGCGCAGGATGACCTGGCGCTGGCGATCACCGCCCGCAGCCTGTGACAGGCTTTCTTTCAAGGCATCGATATCGGTGCGCAGGACTTCCTGTTCATCGATGAAGTAGCGGCCGTCGGCATTGATCAGCACGCTCAAGGCCCGGGTCTGCGCGGCAATCGGTTCCGCGGTGGCTTCCGGCAGCTGCAATTGCAGCGCCGAACGGGATTCGAAGGTGGTGGTGATCACGAAGAAGATGATCAGCACCAGGATCACGTCGATCAGGGGCACCAGGTTGATATCCGGTGCGTCGTCATCGCGCTCGCTGCGTATCCGCATGGAATGGCTCAGGCTTCGGACGAAGAAGCAGGTACGGCACGCGGACGCACCGGCCGGGCGGCATCCAGCGCATCCAGCAGGCGCGTGGCTTCCTTTTCCATCTCGATGGCGTAGCCGTTGATCCGCCCCTTGAAGTAACGGTGGAAGAACAAGGCCGGGATGGCCACGATCATGCCGGTGGCTGCACACACCAGCGCCTTGCCTATGCCGCCAGCCAACTGGTTCACGTCACCCACGCCGTAATCCAGGATGCCCAGGAACATGTCGATCATGCCGATCACCGTACCCAGCAAGCCCAGCAATGGACCTGCTGAGGCAATGGTGCCCAGCGTGTTCAGGTATTTCTCCATCCGGTGCACCACGTGCCGGCCGGCATCCTCGATGCGCTCGCGGATCTGCTCGCGCGGACGGTTGCGGGCCTCCAGCGCGGCCGCCAGCAGTTCGCCCAGCGGCGAGTTGCGGCGCAGGGATTCGACATGCGCCGGCTCCAGCTTGCCCTTGACCGCCCAGGCGCGGACCTCTTCGCCCAGGCCGGGCGGCATGACCTGCTTGCGCCGCAGCGTCCAGAACCGCTCCAGGATGATGGCCAGGCCCAGCACGGCCAGCATCAGCAGCGGAATCATCGGCCATCCCCCGGCCTTGACCAGTTCCAGCACGTTCAGTCCTCCGGCGCATCCGGCCGTTCCTTCATGGACCGATAGGATAGCGTAGCCGCCGCATGCCGCCGCACCGCGTCCCACGGACGCGCCCGGAAGGCGCGGCGCTCGCGCACCGCCAGCCCGTCGCGCCCCATCCATACCCGGATCGCGCCGCTGTCGGCCGTGTCCAGCACTTCCGCGCCGGCCCGCTCCCAGCGTTGCACGACATCCTGCCGGGGATGGCCGAAGCGATTGCCATGCCCGGTGGACACCAGCACCAGCTTCGCCCCGGACGCCCTGACCAGGCGCGGATCCGAGGAGCCGGCGCTGCCATGGTGCGGAGCCAGCACCACCTCCGAACGCATCGCCGGGCCTTCCCGCTGCACCATCATGCGTTCGATCACATCACCGATGTCCCCGGTCAGCAGGAAGGCGCCCTGCGCCGTCTCCACCCTCAGCACGCAACTGGCCTCGTTGCCCAGATACGGAAAATGCGGCGTGGGATGCAGGAAACGGAAACGCACGCCATCCCATTCCCATGACGGCCCGGCCTCGCAGGTGTCCTCCAGCGGCAATGGCGATCCGGCCGGCGTCGAGGCCCACCCCACCGGCACGACACGGCGAACCGCCTCGAAGCCCCCGGCATGGTCGCTGTCGTGGTGACTGATCACGACACGATCAAGCCGCCCCGTGCCCAACGCCCGCAAGGCCGGCACCACCACCCGCTCTCCCGCATCGAATCCGTCCTTCACCGCCGGACCGGCGTCATACAGCAACGCATGCCGGGCCGTGCGCACCAGCACCGCCAGCCCCTGTCCCACGTCCAGCATCACCAGTTCGGCTTCCCCATGGCGCGGCAACTCCCGGTCCGGCCACAACAGCGGCAACCACAACAGTAGGGCCAGCGGCTTGCCCGGCACGCCTCCCGGCAACAGGCACCAGAACGCGCCAGCCAGCGCCAGCGGCAATGCGTACCACGCAGGTTCAGGCAACCACCACAGCGCGAAACGGCTGCCCGCCATCCGTTCGAACAGCCACCAGCTCACATCGAAACACCACACCGCCGCCTGCCAGGCCCACAGCCCCGCTCCGGCGTGCATCGCCTCCAGCGCGGTGCCCAGCAAGACCAGCGGAATCACCACCAGGCTCCACCACGGGATCGCCAGCAGGTTGGCCAAGGGGCCGGCCAGCGATGCCTGCCCGAACAGCACTGCCGTCAACGGCAGCAACCCCAGCGTGGCCACGCCCTGCGCCGACAGGAATTGCCGCAGCACCGGCGCGCCCCGCGCATCGGGCAGGCACCACACCAGCCAGGCCACCCCGGCGAAACTGAGCCAGAACCCCGCCATCAACACTGACAGGGGATCGAACACCAACACCACGATGGCCGCCAGCGCCAGCGAGTCGGCCACCGTCACCGGCCGCCGCCATGCCCGCGCCAACACCACCACCGCCACCATCAACACCGTGCGCACCGTGGGCAAACCGAACCCGGCCACCGCCGCATAACCGAGCGCACCCAGCAAGGCCATGAAGCCTGCTGCCAGCGGACGCGGCACCACCCTGCCCAGCGTCGGGAACCACCACCACACCCCCGCGCCCAGCAAGGCAATGAACCCCGCCACCAGGCCCACATGGAACCCGGAAATGGCGATCAGGTGGGTCAAACCCGTGGCACGGAGGATTTCCCAATCGCGTTCGGAAAGGCCACGGGTATCGCCAATGGCCAAGGCACGCGCATAACGCGACGATGGCTTCGGTATGTCCATCTGCATCCGGGCCGCCATCCGGTCGCGCCAGGTATTGACGCCCGTCGGCGCGGCAAGACGCTGCGCCGTTTCCGGCGAACGCACATGCCCGTTGGCCGCGATGCGCAAGGCCAGCGCATGGCGCTCGCGGTCGAACCCGCCCGGATTGCTGAGACCGCGCGGTGCCCGCAAGCGGACCGTGAAGTGCCAGCGCGCCCCCGCTTCCAGTTGCATGCGCGGACCGGGCTCAATGGCTCCGAAATCGTCATGCCAGGACAGTTGCAGCAAGCGTCCGCGCAAAGCCTCCGGCTGCGAAGCATCGTTGTCCACGCGCAAACGGAAACGCGTGCGGCGCTCATCCGCTTCGGGCAGGTCCACGATGCGCCCGCTGACCACCTGGTCGCGCTTCTCCCACTGCACCGGCAATTGCGCGGCCAGCGTCCAGCCGGCATGCAGGCCCACCCAGCCGAATCCGAACAGAAACGGCCCCAGCCACCACCCCCAACCCCCTTTCCACCACAACCCCAGCCCTGCCAGCAACGACAGCCACAACCAGGGCCAGCCCGGCAACACCGGCAAACGCATGCACAGGACAGTCCCCATCACCACCGCCAATGCCGCCATCGCCCCGAAAGGCCTGCGCACCACCAAGGCGTTGCCGGGGATCGCCACTCAGCGGTCCAATGGACTGAGTGCGCCCAAACCGCCCCGGTTCAATACATGCGTATAGATCTGGGTAGTGGACACATCCTTGTGGCCCAACAGTTCCTGCACGGTGCGGATGTCGGCGCCGGATTCCAGCAAATGAGTGGCGAAACAATGACGCAGCGTATGCGGACTGACGGGTTTGTCGATGCCCGCCAACCGCGCGGCGCCACGCACCGCACGCTGCAGGACACCCTCATCAAGGTGATGGCGCTTCAGCTTCCCGTCGAGCGGATCGGGCGCACGGCGCAACGCGGGAAACACATACTGCCAACCCAGTTCCCGCTCCGCGGCACGGTACTTGCGCGCCAAGGCATTCGGTAATGAGACCGCGCCGAAACCCGCCTCAACGTCGTGCGCATGCATCACCCTGGCATGTTCCAGTTGCAATTGCAGCGCCGCCCGCAGGGCCTGCGGCAACACCGTCCTGCGGTCCTTGCCGCCCTTGCCCTCCCGCACCGTGATCTCGCCGCGCGCAAGATCCACGTCCTTCACCCGCAAGCGCAAGCACTCCATCAAGCGCAAGCCGCTGCCATACAGCAGACCCGCCATCAACGCATCGCGCCCGGACAGTGCCTGCAACAACCTCCTCACCTCGCCACGCGACAACACCACCGGCAACCGCGGCGCGCGCTTGGCCCTGACCACGTTCTCCATCCATGGCAACTCCAGCGCCAACACCTCCCTGTACAAGAACAACAACGCCGCCAGCGCCTGGTTCTGCGTACTGGCCGCCACCCGCTCCTTCCGCGCCAGATCGCTCAGGAAACGCTCCACCTCCGCACCGCCCAATTCGCGCGGATGGCGCATTGCATTGGCCCGGATATACCGGCGAATCCAGTACATGTAAGCCTGTTCCGTACGCAAACTGTAGCGTTTGACCCGCAATCGCCGGCGAACCTCTTCCAACAGCCGTGGGCGTCCCACCGCAACCTGCGCCTTGCTTACGGCCGCCGTTTCGCGGGCATATTGCATATGGACGCCCCCCTGCCGGATAACGCCCTATATGTTCCATGACCGGCATCGCACAGCTATCGCCACAAGCCGGCATTTCTCGTAGGAAAACCCTGATTGACCTCCCAACTCATCCATTACAGAATCCGGCTTATGCCCCGCTTTGGGGTCTAATAGGCGTTAGGCCTCACATGAGCAATGTCGTAACTCTTGGCCAAAAGAAGAGCATCACGGGTACCTGGAAGCATTGCGACGGGTTCTCTGACGTTGAGTTCACTTTCTCAATCGTCAACGGTGAGTTGTCCGTTTCCATCGTTGACACCGGTGATGGTGAAAGACCAGATATCTATGATGTTCAGTGGAGCGAGAGCCAGCTAGAGGCTAGCTTTGCGGCACTCTGGAGTAGCGGCAGACTTGTAAAGTATCGTGCTTCTGTTGGCCCCAATGAGGACAGGCTTCAGGCCACTATTACTTCCACATGGCAAGAACTGTGGGAGCGACAGTGAGGCCTAACAATTCATTCAAGCCGAACCCGCTTCGCGGGTCGGCTTAATTCAGGCGTTAGGCCTTTAGCAAATCTATTCGCACTCGTTAGGAAACTTAAGCATTGGACATCCCACGGATATTCAACATCACGGAAAGTGCTCACCGCATCCACAACCCATTCACAGCCGACAAGTTCGCCACTCTCGGCGCTGCGTTGCGTCTGGAGTCGGGAGCACGAGTGCTCGACATTGGCAGTGGTTCGGGCGAGATGCTGTGCACTTGGGCACGCGATCACGGCATTGTCGGCACCGGCATCGACATGAGCCAATTGTTCACCGAGCAGGCGAAACGGCGTGCCGAAGAACTCGGTGTTGCCCACCAAGTCAAGCTCATTCATGGCGATGCAAGCGGGTACATTGCTGATGAGAAGGCCGATGTAGTGGCTTGCGTCGGGGCCACCTGGATTGGCGGAGGCATCGCTGGCACCATCAAGCTTCTTGCGCAAAGCCTGCGCGCTGGCGGAATCATCCTGATCGGTGAGCCTTACTGGCGGCAATTGCCACCAACAGAAGAGATTGCCAAAGGGTGTCTTGCCAACTCAATCTCTGACTTTCTCAGTCTTCCAAAGCTTATCGCGTCTTTTGGCAACCTCGGCTACGACGTTGTAGAGATGGTTTTAGCCAATCAAGACGGTTGGGACAGGTACGAAGCGGCCAAGTGGCTCACCATGCGCCGATGGCTTGAAGCGAATCCTAACGATGAGTTGGGGGAGGAGATTCGCTCTAAACTCATCTCGGAACCGGAACGCCATGCAGCTTACACGCGAGAGTACTTGGGCTGGGGCGTGTTTGCGCTCATGCCACGGCTCTGTATCAAAAAGGCCTAACAATTCATTCAAGCCGACACCGCTTCGCGGTGCGGCTTAATTCAGGCGTTAGGCACCACAGCAAGCATCCATGAGCATTAAAGACCATTCCTATCTCTTGATCCTCCTTGTGCCTTGTGCATTAGGTGCTGGCGGCTGGTACTTCACGGGCGAATGGTGGCCATTGATTCTTACTGTTCCAACGCTGCTCTTTGCGCTAGTCAGCGTAGATTTCTGGCTCGCAAAGCGTTCAAAGTCTTACGCCAAGTGGACACGGAGCATAGGAAGCTTCATCGGCGAGGTCGCACCTGTTGTCGGCGGCTGCCTATTCTTGCTTGTCCTTGCTGGAGGCATGCTCAAGTCGTGCACTTCAGGCTCAGATCACTGTGGCGCGCAAGAGGCTAAGTATTTTGGGTGCGACTAACTTGCACCAACCCGAGTCTCAAAGGTTGGTGCCTAACAATTCATTCAAGCCGAACCTGCTTCGCAGGTCGGCTTAATTCAAGCGTTAGGCCTGCTAAACAATGTGCACGGGGAGGTGCCGCATGAAAAGACTTCTAGCTATTCTTCTAGTCGTAGTTCTCAATGGGTGTGCAAGCGGTTACAGCCAGTTCTATACGGCTCTCCCGGATGCAACACCAGAAGCAATCGCAAAATTGAGGGTTGCTCCGCCACCTGCCGCGCCGCTGGTTGATCGGTCGCCCTCTGTTCCAGATCCAGACTATTACGCTCGGTATGGCTATGCGGCCATTGGGTACTCATCGTTCAACAGCGGCAGAGCCGAGTCAGAGAGCAATGCGATAGAGCAAGGAAAGAAGGTTGGCGCCGACCTCGTGGTCATAGTCAACCCGAGTTACACGGGGTCTGTGACCAGCCACATCCCAGTCACAACCCCTACCACTTCCACTTCGTATACGACGGGTTCTGCTACAGCATACGGCGCTGGTGGAACAGTTACTGCATACGGGAACTCAAGAACAACAACGTATGGTAGCCAGACGAACTACATCCCCATGACCACAAACCGCTATGACTATGGGGCGGTTTACTTTGTCAAACGCAAGTATTCATTCGGCGCCAACTGGCGTGACCTAAACAACCAAGAGCGCGCAGAAATACAGTCAAACAGCGGTGTGGTTATAACCGTCGTTGTCAACGATACGCCAGCTTTCCGTAACGATGTGCTTGTGGGAGACATTGTCACGAAAGTCAACGGACAGAGCATCTTCGGGCAGCAAGCCATGTCGGACGCATTGGCTGGGAAAGAAGGGCAAGAGGTTGTTCTCACGATCCTCCGCAATGGCACAGCAATTGAAAAACATGTCACTTTGGCCAAGTAGCCTTGCGAGCCGCAGGCCTAACAATTCATTCAAGCCGACGCCGCTTCGCGGCGCGGCTTAATTCAGGCGTTATGTTGCATATGATGGCCACTCACAAGTTGATGCTTCTATCCATGTTTCTTGTTTCACTTTCTGCTTGCAACAGCAAGGAGTCCGTGGCCGACAGAGAAAACTGCCTGTCTCTTTCTAAGGGAATGACCCTAGAACAAGTGATTGAGATCATGGGGGAGCCAAAAGAACGGCGCGTTGTGGAGTATCCGGCCCACGGCTTGGCCCTGTCGTACAGTACGCAATACCTTGCGGACGGCGCTCTCACGATCTACTTGCAAAAGGTCAGCTCCGGCCACGTCCTGGAGAGTGCCTTTTGTGACCTACTACAGTGACTATGCAACATAACAATTCATTCAAGCCGACGCCGCTTCGCGGCGCGGCTTAATTCAGGCGTTAG
>CAZLSG010000089.1:0-7982 GCA_964562135.1 uncultured Pseudoxanthomonas sp.
CCTCTCCGTGTAAAGGAGACGCTCTACCGCTGAGCTAAGCACCCCGGCGAGTTGATTAGTTTACTGCATCCTTCAGCGCCTTGCCAGCCTTGAATGCGGGATTCTTGGAGGCAGCGATGGTGATGGTGTCGCCGGTCTTCGGATTGCGGCCCGTGCGGGCGGCGCGGGTGCGGACCTGGAACGTGCCAAAGCCGACCAGGGTCACGGCCTCGCCCTTCTTCAGGGCGCCGGCGATGCTGGAAAACACGGCATCCACGATGCGTCCGGCCTCAGCCTTGGAGACGCTGGCTTCTTCGGCAACGGAGTCGATCAATTCGGTCTTGTTCATTTGGGTAAAGCTCCTTCGTGCGGCACCTGCCGCGTTTGTGTAATCGGATTTGCCTGGCGGCACCTGCCGTTATCCGCGGCACCGCGCGCTTGGGTGGCATGCGCTTGCGAGAGCGTCCGTTATACCAGCGGGCAAAATGCCACGCAAGCCGAAAACCCAATATTCACGGGCATTTCAGGCTCTCTTGCCCGCGCCGGGACGAGGGACTCAATGTTTGACATCCGGCTGCTGCGATGCCTTGCCGCCCTCCTGCAGGGAACGTTCGCCTCCCTCAGCGGACGCCGGGCCCAACGGCCTTTCCAGCGCGATATCCAGCACCTCGTCGATCCAGCGCACCGGCACGATCCTGATGCCTTCGGTGACGTTGGCGGGAATGTCGGCCAGGTCCTTGCGGTTTTCCTCCGGGATGATGACCGTGGTGACGCCGCCTCGCAGCGCGGCCAACAGTTTCTCCTTGAGGCCGCCGATCGCCGAGACACGTCCGCGCAAGGTGATTTCGCCGGTCATCGCCACATCCGCCTTGACCGGCACCCGGGTCAGCACCGAGGTCAGCGCCGTGACCATGGCGATACCGGCACTGGGGCCATCCTTGGGCGTGGCGCCATCGGGCACGTGCAGGTGCACGTCCTGGTTTTTCAGGAAATCCGTGTCGATGCCCCACTGCTCCGCGCGCGCGCGCACCACCGAAAGGGCCGCCGATGCCGATTCCTTCATCACGTCGCCGAGCTGGCCGGTCAGGGTCAGCCCCCCCTTGCCCGGCACCAGCGCCACCTCGATCTGCAACAGGTCGCCGCCCACTTCCGTCCAGGCCAGGCCGGTCACCAGGCCAATTTCGTTCTGCTCTTCGGCACGGCCGAAATCGAAGCGGCGCACACCCAGGTATTTGTCCAGGTTCTTCGTGCCCACCGTCACCCGCGCCGCCTTGCCGGACTTTTTCTTCGGCTTCGGGCCGGCCAGCGCAATCTCCTTGACCACCTTGCGGCAGATCTTGGCGATTTCGCGCTCCAGGTTGCGTACGCCGGATTCGCGCGTGTAGTAGCGCACGATGTCGCGCACGGCCCCTTCCTCGATCTTCAGCTCATCCGGCTTCAGGCCATTGGCCTTGATCTGCTTGGGCACCAGATAGCGCTGGGCGATGTTGAGCTTCTCGTCCTCGGTGTAGCCGGGGATGCGGATCACTTCCATGCGGTCCAGCAAGGGACCCGGGATGTTCAGGGAGTTGGAGGTGGCGACGAACATCACCTCGCTCAGGTCCAGGTCGACCTCGAGGTAATGGTCGTTGAAACTGTGGTTCTGTTCGGGATCCAGCACTTCCAGCAGCGCCGAAGACGGATCGCCGCGGAAGTCCATCGACATCTTGTCGATCTCGTCCAGCACGAACAACGGATTGCGGCTGCCGGTCTTGTTCAGGTTCTGCACGATGCGGCCCGGCATCGAGCCCACATAAGTGCGGCGATGGCCGCGGATCTCGGCCTCGTCGCGCACGCCGCCCAGCGACATGCGCACGAACTTGCGGTTGGTGGCCTTGGCGATGGTCTGCCCCAGCGAGGTCTTGCCCACGCCAGGGGGGCCGACCAGGCACAGGATGGGGCCCTTCATCTGCTTCACGCGCGACTGTACCGCGAGGTACTCCAGGATGCGTTCCTTGACCTTCTCCAGCCCGTAATGGTCGGCGTCGAGCAGATCCTGGGCCGCCTTCAGGTCCTTGCGTACCCGGCTGCGCTTCTTCCACGGCACGCCCAGCAGCCAATCCAGGTAGTTGCGCACCACCGCGGCCTCGGCCGACATCGGCGACATCTGCTTGAGCTTGTTCAGCTCGCTTCTGGCCTTGGCTTCCACCGCTTTCGGCATGCCGGCCGCCGCCACCTTCCGCGCCAGCTCCTCCAGTTCGTTGGGCGCCTCGTCCAACTCGCCCAGCTCCTTCTGGATGGCCTTCATCTGCTCGTTGAGGTAGTACTCGCGCTGGCTCTTCTCCATCTGCGACTTGACCCGGCCGCGGATGCGCTTTTCAAGCTGCTGCACGTCGATTTCGCCATCCACGAAGCCGACCAGCAGCTCAAGCCGCTCACCGACTTCGGTGGTCTCGAGCAGGCGCTGCTTGTCGCTCAGGCGCGCCCCCAGGTGGGCGGCGATGGTGTCGGCCAGGCGGCCGGGCTCATCGATGCCGGCCAGGGTCTGCAACAGTTCCGGCGGCAGCTTGCGGTTGGTCTTCACGTACTGCTCGAACAGGCCCATCAGCGAGCGGGCCACCGCCTCGATCTCGCGCGGCTCGCGACCTTCGCTGGATTCGATCTCCTCGCCTTGTCCGTAAAGCGCACCGTCGCGCTCGGCCACGCCGGAAACCCGGACGCGGGCCACGCCTTCCACCAGCACCTTGATGGTGCCGTCGGGCAGCTTCAGCAATTGCAGCACCTGCGCCAGGGTACCGATCTCGTACAGGTCAGGAGCGGCGGGGTCGTCGGTCTCGGCGGATTTCTGCGCCACCAGCAGGATGCGCTTGTCCGCCTCCATGGCCTGTTCCAGCGCCCGCATCGACTTGTCGCGGCCGACGAACAGCGGAATGACCATGTGCGGAAACACGACCACATCGCGCAGCGGCAGGACCGGCAATTCGAAGGTGTCGTCGTGGGGAGTGCTACGGGGCATGGGGGCTCCTGCGGAATACGGAATGCACCGGCAACAACGCCGATGGCCCCGTTATGGGGCCATCGGAGGAAGGATGCAAGTGGAACGACCGGGCCGCCCGTTCTCCGGCGGCCGGGGGCCCGTCATTCGCCCGACGCGGCCTTCTGCGCGGGCGGATTCTGGTAGATGACGTACGGCTCGGACTTGTGCTCGATCACCGACTCGTCCACGACCACCTTGCTGACATTCTCCAGCGAGGGCAGGTCGTACATGGTGTCCAGCAGCACCGATTCGACGATGGTGCGCAGGCCGCGGGCGCCCGTCTTGCGCTTCAGTGCCTTGCGGGCGATGGCCTGCAGGGCATCCTGGCGGAACTCCAGTTCCACGCCTTCCATCTCGAACAGCTTCTTGAACTGTTTGGTGATGGCGTTCTTGGGCTCGGTCAGGATCTTGATCAGCGCGGCATCGTCCAGCTCTTCCAGCGTCGCGACCACCGGCAGGCGGCCGACGAACTCGGGGATCAAACCGAACTTGATCAGGTCTTCCGGCTCCACGTCCGCCAGCACCTTGCCCATTTCCGCCTTGCGCTCGGAACTCTTCACTTTGGCGCCAAAACCGATCCCGCTGGCCTCGGTGCTGCGCTGCTGGATGATCTTGTCCAGGCCTGCGAACGCGCCGCCGCAGATGAACAGGATGTTCTTGGTGTCCACCTGCAGGAATTCCTGCTGCGGGTGCTTGCGGCCGCCCTGCGGCGGCACGCTGGCCACGGTGCCCTCGATCAGCTTCAGCAGCGCCTGCTGCACGCCTTCGCCGGACACGTCGCGGGTGATGGACGGGTTCTCGCTCTTGCGCGAGATCTTGTCGATCTCATCGATGTAGACGATGCCCTGCTGCGCCTTGTCGACGTCGTAGTCGCACTTCTGCAGCAGCTTCTGGATGATGTTCTCGACGTCCTCGCCGACGTAGCCGGCTTCGGTCAGCGTGGTGGCGTCGGCGATGGTGAACGGCACGTTCAGCAGCCGCGCCAGCGTCTCGGCCAGCAAGGTCTTGCCCGAACCGGTGGGGCCGACCAGCAGGATATTGGACTTGGCCAGTTCGACCTCGTCGTTCTTGCTGCGGCTCTCGATGCGCTTGTAGTGGTTGTACACGGCCACGGCCAAGGTGCGCTTGGCCCGGTTCTGGCCGATCACGTACTGGTCGAGCACATCGAGGATCTCGCGCGGCTTGGGCAGGCTGCTGCGGGCGGACTGGGCCTTCTCTTCCAGTTCCTCGCGGATGATGTCGTTGCACAGTTCCACGCATTCATCGCAGATGAACACGCTGGGGCCCGCGATGAGCTTGCGGACTTCGTGCTGGCTTTTGCCGCAGAAGGAGCAATAGAGGATCTTGCTGCTCTCGCCTGAACGGCCCTGCCGGTCTTCACTCATGCTTCGGTTACTCGGTCAGCCTGCCCGCCGGACGGGCATTCGGTCGGAGAATAACATACGGTCCCGGCCTGTCAGCCGGGACCGCGGAGGGGGTATGCGCAGGCCCCCGGTGGCGGGGCCTGGGCCGGACTCAGGCCGGCTGGATGGAATCCTCGGACCGGCGCTCCAGCACCTGGTCGATCAGCCCGTAGGCCTGGGCTTCCGCCGCGCTCTTGAAGTTGTCGCGCTCGGTGTCGCGGGCGATGGTCTCCACGCCCTGCCCGGTATGGTGGGCCAGGATCTCGTTCAGGCGGGCGCGCATGCTGAGGATCTCGCGCGCATGGATGTCGATGTCGGTAGCCTGGCCCTGGAAGCCGCCCAGCGGCTGGTGGATCATGACCCGCGAATTGGGCAGCGCGTAGCGCTTGCCCTTGGCCCCGGCCGCCAGCAGCACCGCGCCCATGCTGGCCGCCTGGCCCACGCAGATGGTGCTCACGTCCGGCTTGATGTACTGCATGGTGTCGTAGATCGCCATGCCGGCGGTGACCAGCCCGCCGGGCGAGTTGATGTACAGGCTGATGTCCTTTTCCGGATTCTCGGCTTCCAGGAACAGCATCTGCGCGATGATCACGTTGGCCACGTGGTCCTCGACCGGCCCCACCAGGAAGATCACCCGCTCCTTCAGCAGACGCGAGTAGATGTCGTAGGCGCGCTCACCCCGGCTGGTCTGTTCGACCACCATCGGCACGAGGTTGAGGGCTTTGGTTCGGTTGTCCATTGCGTGGGGCACCTGTCGGTTCTTGCCTGGTTGCGGAGAATCCGCCTTACTGCCGGATGGCTTCCTGGAAGGATAGCGCCTGTTCGGTGTGCTGGGCCCGCTCGGCGATCCAGTCGATCACCTGCTCTTCCATCACCCGCGCCTGCAGTCCCGACATGAGTTGGGGGTCGTTGCGGTACAACTCAACCACCTGCTCGGGCTCTTCGTAGGTCGAAGCGATCAGGTTGAGGGTTTCGTTCAGACGCTTGGACTCCAGCTTCAGGTGGTTGCGGCGGGCCACTTCGCCCACCAGCAGGCCCACCAGGACGCGCTTGCGGGCGGCATCGAGGAAGCCTTCGTGCGCGTTTTCGGGGATCTGCACCTGCTGGCCGTTGCGGCGCGCCTGTTCGGCGGCCTGCTGGACCATGGACCTCGCCTCGTTCTCGACCAGGCGCGGCGGCATTTCGACATGCGCCCAGGCCGCGATGAGCTGTTCGCCGACTTCCCGGCGCAGGCGGCCCATCAGCGCGCCCTTCAGTTCGCGCTCCAGGTTGGCGCGGATGTCGTGGCGGAACCGCTCCAGGTCGCCGCCCTTCACGCCGAAGCTGCGGATGAACTCCTTGTCCACTTCCGGCAGGGCCTGCTCGGATACCTCGGTCACCTTCAGGTGCACCTGCACCTGCCTCCCGGCCAATTGCGGCACGCGCCAGTCGGACGGGAAATCCACGCTGATTTCCTTTTCATCGCCCTTGGCCATGCCGACCAGCGCATTTTCGATGCCGCTGAACATCACGCCCGAGCCGATCAGCGTGGCGCCCTTTTCGATGCCTTCGGCTGGCAGCCGCTCGTCGCCGGCCTGCGACCAGGTTTCCAGCGCCACGCGGTCGCCTTCCTTCGCACCACGCTCCACCTGGGTGAACGTGCGGCGTTGCAGGCGCAGGTTTTCGATCATCTGGTCGATGTCGGCCTCGGCGACCTCGGCAACATGGCGCACGACATTGAGCTTGGCCACGTCGATCTCGCCGAAGTCCGGCACGACCTCGAAAGTCGCGACCCAGTCCAGTTCGCTGTCACCCTGCTTTTCCAGGCTGGGGTTGCCGGCCAGTTGCAGGTCCTGCTCGCGCACGGCATTGCCGAACGCCTCGCGCAGCAATCCGTCCAGCGCTTCCGAGCGCACCTGCTGGCCGAACCGCTGCTCGATGACCTTGGCCGGCACCTTGCCGGGGCGGAACCCCTTGATGCGTGCTGTCCGCGCGATTTCGCGCAGGCGTCCGCCCACATGGGCCTCCAGTTGGTCAGCCGGCAGGCTGAAACTCATGCGACGCTCAAGATTGCTCACCGATTCGACCGAAACTTGCATAGCTGATTCCACTCCCGCCGGCGCACAGGATGGCCCGCGACCGGTCTGACGATTTGTTTGGATGGTTGTGCCGGCAGCCGGGGCGCATGCGAAAAGCGCGCCCAAGCGGCTGAACTGGATATTTTCACCGATTCCGGCCCGGTCTGCCAGCGGCAGGGACGATCCCCACCCCAAAGCCGGGGATGGTGCGAAAGGGGGGACTCGAACCCCCACGCCTTGCGGCACTGGTACCTAAAACCAGGGCGTCTACCAATTCCGCCACTTTCGCAGGTCGGCCGCCATTCTACCCTCGCCCCCGCGCCACGGACATTGACCGTACGGCGCACACCCCAACGCCAAACCAACCCGTAGGAGCGGCTCTTGGCCGCGACCGCTTTTCACGGTAAAGCCACATCGCGGCCAAGAGCCGCTCCTACGGCGGCGGTCCGCGATACCCGCCAACCGCCCAAAGCGAAACGCCCGGCAATGCCGGGCGTTTCGGGTCTGGTGGGCCGTCAAGGATTCGAACCTTGGACCGCGCCACGACAGGCTCTCCGCATTGATCAAGGCAAAACGCGCCGCAGCGCGTGGCGGTGTTTGCCCGCCGCAGCAAACAAAACGCCCGGCAAGCCGGGCGTTTCGGGTCTGGTGGGCCGTCAAGGATTCGAACCTTGGACCTATTGATTAAGAGTCAACTGCTCTACCAACTGAGCTAACGGCCCGCAAAACGGGCGCACATTGTAGCAAATGCGCGCCTTCCGGCAACCACCCCGCGGGGCAGGCGACCGGACTGAAGATGGGGTGGCTGAGGGGACTCGAACCCCCGACATCTGGAATCACAATCCAGTACTCTAACCAGCTGAGCTACAGCCACCATAAAACAAGAAACAGCGCCATTGATGTGGCGCGCCCGACAGGAATCGAACCTGTAACCCCCAGCTTAGAAGGCTGGTGCTCTATCCGGTTGAGCTACGGGCGCCCTGTCCGGATTGTCGCATCCCTGCGCCGCCGCGGGCACCTGTATTGGTCGGGGTAGAGGGATTCGAACCCCCGACCCTCTGCTCCCAAAGCAGATGCGCTACCAGACTGCGCTATACCCCGACGAGGGTCCCGGAAGGCGCCTGTCCACCTGCAAGGTCGCGTATTGTCGGAAGCTGCGGGCCTGCTGTCAAACACGGGAATGATCCGACCGCATGGGTTATCCTCGCGCCATCGCCCTGCATCCGGCCATTCACACGAGAACAAGACACCCATGAGAAGCGGCAACCCGGCACTCCAAGAATCCACATTCCTTGACCTGGCCAGCGGCACCGTCGTCTCCCGCGAAGGCGAGGTGATGACCCTGAACGGGACGGTCAACAAGACCGCCACCCTCCTGTTGCTGACCGTCCTGACCGCCGCATTCGCGTGGAACCAGACGATCACGCCCACCGGGGAACTCGCCCCGGGCGCCGGAATCTACATGTGGGGCGGCCTGATCGGCGGCTTCATCCTGGCCATGGTGACCATCTTCAAGAAGACCTGGGC
>CAZLSG010000090.1:0-7838 GCA_964562135.1 uncultured Pseudoxanthomonas sp.
CTGGCCAAGGGGCTGGTGGAACGCAAGGTGGTGCGCATCGTCACGCCCGGCACGGTGACCGACGAAGCCTTGCTCAACGAGCGCCGCGACACCCTGCTGATGGCGGTGGCGCGCGGCCGCAATGGCTACGGCCTGGCCTGGGCCGACCTGGCCGGCGGCCGTTTCCTGGTCAACGAAGTGGACGGCCACGATGCGCTCGAAGCCGAACTCTCACGCCTGGAGCCGGCCGAACTGCTGCTGCCCGACGAAGACGGCTGGCCGGCCTTCCTGTCCGGACGCACTGGCGTGCGCAGGCGTGCGCCATGGCTGTTCGACCCGGACAGTGGCCGGCGCCAGTTGCTGCAGTTCTTCAAGCTGCATGACCTCACCGGCTTCGGCATCGACGACAAGCACCTGGCCACCGCCGCCGCCGGCGCGCTGCTCGGCTACGTGGAGGAAACCCAGAAGCAGCGACTGCCGCACCTGACCGCCATCGCGGTGGAGTCGGCCGGCGATGCCATCGCCATGAACGCGGCCACCCGCCGCCACCTGGAACTGGACACGCGCGTCGATGGCGACACCCGCAACACCCTGCTGGGCGTGCTGGACACCACCGTCACCCCCATGGGCGGCCGCCTGCTGCGGCGCTGGCTGCACCGTCCGCTGCGCGAACGCCGCGTGCTGGGCGAGCGCCACCATTCCGTCGAGACCCTGATCCGGCACGGCGCCGATACCGAATTGCGCGAACGCTTCCGCGCCCTCGGCGACCTCGAGCGCATCCTCACCCGCGTGGCACTGCGCTCGGCGCGCCCGCGCGATTTTTCCACCCTGCGCGACGGCCTGGCCCTGCTGCCCGGCCTGCGCGACGTGCTGGAACCGCTGGATTCGCCGCGACTGCGCGCACTGGCCGCGGAACTGGGCGGCGAATCCGACACGATGGGCGAAACCGCGGCACTGCTGGCCACGGCCATCGCCCCGCAACCGCCGTTGAAACAGAGCGAAGGCGGCGTCATCGCCGACGGCTACGATGCCGAACTGGACGAACTGCGCCGGCTGTCCACCCATGCCGACCAGTTCCTGATCGACCTGGAAACCCGCGAGCGCGAAAGCAGCGGCATCCCCACCCTGAAAGTCGGCTACAACCGCGTCCACGGCTATTACATCGAAATCAGCAAGGGCCAGGCGAACAGGGCGCCGGTCCATTACACCCGCCGGCAGACGCTGACCAACGCGGAACGCTACATCACCGAAGAACTGAAAGGCTTCGAGGACAAGGTGCTGTCCGCGCGCGAACGCGCGCTGTCGCGCGAGAAACTGCTATACGAGGCACTGCTGGACACGCTCAACCAGCGACTGGAACCGCTCAAGCGCTGCGCCTCGGCGCTGAGCGAACTGGACGTACTGGCCGGCTTCGCCGAGCGCGCGCAGGCGCTGGACTGGTCGCGCCCGGAATTGCGCGACACGCCCGGCCTGCACATCGAGCGCGGCCGCCACCCGGTGGTCGAGGCCGTGCGCGAGGAGCCCTTCGAGCCCAATGACCTGCGGCTGGACGGCAGTGAAGACGACAACGCGCGCCGCATGCTGATCATCACCGGCCCCAACATGGGCGGCAAATCCACTTACATGCGCCAGAACGCGCTGATCGTGCTGCTGGCGCACATCGGCAGCTTCGTGCCGGCGGCACGCGCTTCCATCGGTCCGGTCGACCGCATCCTCACCCGCATCGGCGCCGGCGACGACCTGGCCCGCGGGCAATCCACCTTCATGGTGGAAATGGCCGAAACCAGCTACATCCTGCACCACGCCACACCGCATTCGCTGGTGCTGATGGACGAGATCGGCCGCGGCACCTCCACCTACGATGGCCTGGCGCTGGCCGACGCGGTGGCGCGGCACCTGGCCTCGGTCAACCGCTGCCATACCCTGTTCGCCACGCATTACTTCGAACTGACCGCGCTGGCCGAACCGGGCAGCGGCATCGCCAACGTGCACCTGGATGCGGTGGAACACCGCGACCAGAACGGGAACGAGGCGCTGGTCTTCATGCACGCAGTCAAGGACGGACCTGCAGACCGCAGTTTCGGCCTGCAGGTGGCCGCACTGGCCGGATTGCCCAAAGCCGCCGTCGCGCAGGCGCGGCGGCGGTTGGCCGAACTGGAACAGCGCGGACACGAGACCCATGCCTCGGAGATGGCCCCGCAGGCGCTGGACGCGCCGCAACAGTTCGGCTTGTTCGCAGCGACGCCCTCGGTCGCGCAGGAAGCGCTGGCGGCCCTCGACCCGGACGAACTCACCCCCAAGCAGGCACTGGAGGCGTTGTACCGTCTCAAATCGTTGCTCTGAAAAACCGGCTGCGCACCACCGGCTTCCGGTGATGCGCGGCCCGCGATAGACAGAGGCTTCCCATGCGGGAATTGCGATAGGAGACATGTCCGGCAGCGTTGATCGGAATCAATGCCGGAACACCTACCATGGCCTTAGATGACAGTTAACCAGCCAGCCGTCGGAGGCACGCCATGAAACTGATCCCACTTGCAGTCGCTTGCGCCAGCGCGGCCTTGGCCGCATTCGTCGTTGCCGCGAATACCGGTGCACCACCCGCCGACGAATTGCGCGAGACCGCGACGCTGCTGTTCCAGCCAATCCCGGAAAACGTCACCGAAGTCCGTGGACAGGCGATCAACGCCGAACAGGTGCAGTTGGGACATTGGCTGTTCTTCGATCCGCGCCTGTCGCGCAGCCACGTCATCAGTTGCAACACCTGCCACAACGTGGGCACCGGCGGCGCCGACAACGTGCCCGTCTCGATCGGCCACGGCTGGCAGAAAGGCCCGCGCAATTCGCCGACGGTGCTCAATGCCGTCTTCAACATCGCCCAGTTCTGGGACGGCCGCGCGGCGGACCTGATGGAACAGGCGAAGGGACCGGTGCAGGCCAGCGTGGAAATGAACAATACGCCGGACCGGGTCGAAGCCACGCTGCGCAGCATCCCGGAGTACGTCGAGGCGTTCAAGCGCGCATTCCCCGGCGAGAAGGACCCGGTGACCTTCGACAACATGGCCCGCGCCATCGAGGCCTACGAGACCACGCTGATCACGCCCGACTCGAAGTTCGACCGGTTCCTTGCCGGGCAGAACAATCTGGACAACGATGAACTGCGCGGACTTTCGCTGTTCATGGACAAGGGCTGCATCGCCTGCCATACCGGCGTGAATCTGGGCGGCCAGGCGTATTTCCCGTTCGGCGTGGTGGCCAGGCCAGGCGCCGACATCCTGCCGCCGACCGACAAGGGCCGCTTCGCGGTCACCAACACCGCCAGCGACGAATACGTGTTCCGCGCCGCGCCGCTGCGCAACGTGGCGTTGACCGCGCCCTATTTCCACAGCGGCGAAGTCTGGGACCTGAAGCAGGCCGTTGCGATCATGGGCAGCAGCCAGCTGGGACATGAACTGACCGAGGATGAGGTCGATTCCATCGTCAGCTTCCTGCACACCCTCAGCGGCAGGCAACCGCAGGTGAAGCTCCCTGTGTTGCCAGCCAGCACCAGCAGCACGCCGCGTCCGGAGTGATCCGCCGCCCCTTGTCGCACAAAGCCCCGCTTTTCTTCGGACGGGGCTTTTTGTTGCAGATGCAGCATTGATTGACACTATCGATTCATTCGCTACAAACGATTTTCATGAATCGAACCTGTGGCCTACCCTGCAACAGTATCCTGCGATCATCGAGGGACGAATCGCATCGCTCCAGTTTTGTCATGCCCGTCCCCGTGCCCACCGGAAAGCACCAATACCGTTGGGAATCGATTTTTGTACCGCCTGATCCGATCCACAGCTGAACATTCAAGGGAGAGCAGCCATGTCCAACGAAGCCAAATGCCCATTCCACAACACCGCCGGCAGCGGCACCACCAGCCGCGACTGGTGGCCGAAACAGCTGCGCGTCGATCTGCTCAATCAGCATTCCGATCGCTCCAACCCACTGGGTGAAGACTTCGACTACCGCAAGGAGTTCGGCAAGCTCGATTACTCCGCGCTCAAGGCCGACCTGAAGGCCGTGCTGACTGATTCGCAGGACTGGTGGCCAGCGGACTGGGGCAACTACGCCGGCCTGTTCATCCGCATGGCATGGCACGGCGCGGGCACCTACCGCATGGTCGATGGCCGCGGTGGTGCCGGGCGCGGCCAACAGCGCTTCGCCCCGCTCAATGCATGGCCCGACAACGTCAGCCTGGACAAGGCGCGCCGCCTGCTGTGGCCGGTCAAACAGAAATACGGCCAGAAGATCTCCTGGGCCGACCTGATGATCCTCGCAGGCAACGTGGCGCTGGAGAACAGCAGTTTCCGCACTTTCGGCTTCGCCGCCGGGCGCGAGGACGTGTGGGAGCCGGACAACGACGTCAACTGGGGCGACGAGAAGACGTGGCTGGCCCACCGCGACCCGGAAGTGCTGGCGAAGAATCCGCTGTCCGCCACCGAGATGGGCCTGATTTACGTGAACCCGGAGGGCCCGAACGCCAGCGGCGATCCGGCATCGGCCGCGGCGGCCATACGCGCCACCTTTGGCAACATGGCAATGGATGACGAAGAAATCGTCGCCCTGATCGCCGGCGGCCACACACTCGGCAAGACCCATGGCGCCGGCGGGGCCGACAACGTCGGTGCCGATCCGGAAGTCGCCTCGATCGAACAACAAGGCTTGGGATGGAGCAGCCGCCATGGCAGCGGCAGCGGTGCCGATGCCATTACTTCGGGCCTGGAAGTGGTCTGGACACAGACGCCGACGCAGTGGAGCAACCACTTCTTCGAGAACCTGTTCAAGTTCGAATGGGTGCAGGAGCGCTCGCCCGCCGGCGCCATCCAGTTCGTCGCCCAGGATGGGCCAGAGATCATCCCGGATCCGTTCGATCCGTCGAAGAAGCGCAAGCCCACCATGCTGGTCACCGACCTGACGCTGCGTTTCGACCCCGGCTTCGAGAAGATTTCCCGCCGTTTCCTCAACGACCCGCAGGCCTTCAACGAAGCCTTCGCCCGCGCTTGGTTCAAACTGACCCACCGCGACATGGGGCCGAAGGCCCGCTACCTGGGCCCGGAAGTGCCGAAGGAAGACCTGATCTGGCAGGATCCGCTGCCCGCACCCGTACACAATCCCAGCGCAGACGACATCGCCGACCTCAAGACAAGAATCGCCGAATCCGGACTGCCGGTCGGTGACCTGGTCTCGGCGGCATGGGCTTCGGCCAGCACATTCCGCGGCGGCGACAAGCGCGGTGGCGCCAACGGCGCGCGACTGACGCTGGCCCCGCAGAAGGACTGGGCCGTGAACCAGCGCGCGATAGCCGCGCTGCCCAAGCTCAAAGCCATCCAGCAGGCGTCCGGCAAGGCATCGCTGGCCGACGTGATCGTGCTGGCCGGCGTGGTCGGCGTGGAACAGGCGGCCAAGGCCGCAGGCGTGAACATCGCCGTGCCGTTCGTGCCGGGCCGCGTTGATGCCACCCAGGAACAGACCGACGTGGCTTCGTTCGAGGTGATGGAGCCCGTCGCCGACGGTTTCCGCAACTACGGCAAGGGCGATGCCGACACGCGCACCGAAGATCTGCTGATCGACCGCGCGCAACTGCTCACCCTCACTGCGCCGGAACTGACCGTGCTGATCGGCGGCCTGCGCGTGCTGGGCGCAAACTTTGACGGAAGCGCGCATGGCGTGTTCACCGACAAACCCGGCGCGCTGGGGAACGACTTCTTCGTCAACCTGCTCGACATGGGCACGGTGTGGAAGGCGACCGACGACACGGGCGAAGTATTCGAAGGCCACGACCGCAAGAGTGGCGAACTCAAGTACACCGCCACTCGCGCGGACCTGGTGTTCGGTTCCAACTCGGTGCTGCGCGCATTGGCCGAGGTCTACGCGCAATCCGATGCGAAGGAGAAGTTCGCCAGGGACTTCGTTGCCGCGTGGACCAAGGTGATGAACCTGGATCGTTTCGACCTGGCCTGACCGGACCATCAATCCGGCAAGGGTTCTTGCCCGCAGTTCCGGCATGGCAGCGGGTGCTCCCCGGCCATGCCGGAATCGTGCAGGCGCGCGGTTTCTTCCGTCAGGCGAAGACCGGCATCAAGCTGCTGATGCCTGATCGGCAATCGCGCGAAGCAGCGGGCATGCCCGTCACCGGCCGCATGTGCTTTTTCCGAACACGCAATCGGCTACCATCCCCCGGCAATCCCATCACATGGAAAAAGTGTCATGAATAACAATACCTTGGCCCAGGAACTGTTCTCGCAATTGCAGGGCGCGCCACTGCAGCAGCTCGCCAGCCAGCTTGGCACCACGCCACAGCAAACCACCTCCGCCGTGGGAGCCGCCCTGCCCTTGCTGCTGGGCACGCTGGGCCGCAACGCCTCTCAGCCGCAAGGCGCGCAGGCCTTGTTCGGCGCCTTGCAGAAGGACCATGCCGGCCTGGATTTGGGTAGCGTCCTCGGCACGGTGCTTGGCGGTAGCGGACAGCAGCAGAATCCGATCGCGGCCGCCGGCCCGGCCATCCTCGGGCACATCTTCGGCGGCAACCAGCCGCGCGCGCAGCAAGGGCTTGGCCAGGCCACCGGACTCAACAGCAACCAGGCCAGCCAGTTGCTGGCGCTGCTGGCGCCCATCGTGTTGTCGTTCCTGGCCAACCGCAGCAAACAGCAGGGGCTGGATGCAGGTAGCCTGGGCCAGGCCCTGGGTCAGGAGCGCAAGCAGATCGAGCAGCAGAGCGGCATGGGCGGGCTGCTGGGCGCCGTGCTGGATCAGGACGGCGATGGCCAGCTCGGCATCGGCGACCTGCTGAAAATCGGCGGCGACTTCCTGGGCGGCGGCAAACGCTGAGCCTTCATCCCGGGCCTTCATCACGTACCTGCCGTACACGAAAATGCCACCGGAAACGGTGGCATTTTTTCGTCACAATGCGTCGATATCGCCCAATGCGCGGATCAGCCGCCGGGCACGCTTGTCAGGCCGGCCTTCCGGCGGACGATAGCCGGCGCGCGCGGCCCGCGACTCCGCCAATCGCGCCTCCCGCGCAACACGCGACGCCTCCGATTCTTCGTACAGGGTTTGTGCCGTGGCGGCCGGCCCGCGAACATCGGACACCTTTAGCACGCGTATCTCGAATACCTGGTCGCCACGCGCGATTCGCAACGCGTCCCGCGCGCGTACCGGCCGCGCAGGCTTGGCGCGTTGCCCGCCGATTTCGACCTTGCCCGTTTCCACCGCCTGCCTGGCCAGCGCGCGCGTCTTGAAGAAACGCGCGGCCCACAGCCAGACATCAAGGCGGACCGTGGAAGCAGTTTCGTCGTTCATGGAAGTGAGTGTGATGTCGTGGGTACGGACACGGCAATGATCGTGGAGAGCCCAACGGAAAAACCCGGCGCAAGGCCGGGTTTTTCGGGGTGACGCAACCGCAAACGCTTATTCCGCGGCGGCGGCGGCAGCCTGCGCCTTCTCGGCCTTGGCCTTGGCCACGGCGGCGAGGTCTTCCTTGATGCGGGCAGCCTTGCCTTCCAGTTCGCGCAGGTAGTACAGCTTGCCGGCGCGGACCTTGCCGCGGCGCTTGACTTCCACCGAGTCGATCATCGGGCTGTAGCTCTGGAACACACGCTCCACGCCGTAGCCATGCGAGATCTTGCGCACGGTGAAAGCGGAGTTGAGGCCGGCGTTCTTCTTGGCGATGACCACGCCTTCGTAGGCCTGCACGCGTTCGCGGTTGCCTTCCTTCACCTTCACGTTGACCACGACGGTGTCGCCGGGGCCGAAGGCGGGCAGCTCGCGCTGGATCTGGGCGGTTTCGAATTCCGCGATGATGGACTTGTTGAGGCTGCTCATGA
>CAZLSG010000091.1:0-7200 GCA_964562135.1 uncultured Pseudoxanthomonas sp.
CGGCCCTGCTTGTCGACTTCCAGCACCTTGACCTTGACCACGTCGCCTTCCTTGAGCTTGTCGCTGACTTTCTCGACGCGTTCGTTGGAGATCTGCGAGACGTGCACCAGGCCGTCCTTGCCGGGGGCGATGGTGACGAACGCGCCGAAGTCCATCAGCTTGGCCACCTTGCCCTCGTAGATGCGGCCCGGCTCGACGTCCGAGGTGATCTGCTCGATGCGCGACTTGGCGGCCTGACCGGCAGCGCCGTTGACCGAAGCGATGGTGATGGTGCCATCGTCCTGGATGTCGATCTGGGTGCCGGTTTCCTTGGTGATGGCCTGGATCACCGAGCCGCCCTTGCCGATCACTTCACGGATCTTGTCCGGATGGATCTTGATGGTGATCAGGCGCGGCGCGAACTCGCTCAGCTCTTCGCGCGGAGTGGTCAGCGCATTCGCCATTTCGCCCAGGATGTGCAGGCGGCCGGCCTTGGCCTGCTCCAGCGCCTGCTTCATGATCTCTTCGGTGATGCCCTCGATCTTGATGTCCATCTGCAATGCGGACACGCCAGCTGAGGTGCCGGCCACCTTGAAATCCATGTCGCCAAGGTGGTCTTCGTCACCCAGGATGTCGCTCAGCACGACGAAGTCGTCGCCTTCCTTCACCAGGCCCATGGCGATGCCCGCCACCGGAGCCTTCACCGGCACGCCGGCATCCATCAGCGCCAGCGAGCTGCCGCAGACCGAGGCCATCGAGGAGGAGCCGTTGGATTCGGTGATCTCCGAAACCACGCGGATGGTGTACGGGAACTCTTCCAGCGTCGGCATCACCGCCAGCACGCCGCGCTTGGCCAGACGGCCGTGGCCGATCTCGCGGCGCTTCGGGCCCATCATGCGACCGGCCTCGCCCACCGAATAAGGAGGGAAGTTGTAATGGAACAGGAAGTTGTCCTTGTACTCGCCGCTGACCGCATCGATCACCTGGCCATCGCGGGCGGTGCCCAGCGTGGCGACCACGATCGCCTGGGTCTCGCCACGGGTGAACAGGGCCGAGCCATGGGTGCGCGGCAACACGCTGACCTTGGAACTGATGGGACGCACCGTATCCAGCGCGCGTCCATCGATGCGGACCTTGCTGGCCAGCACGGAACCGCGCATGGTCTGGTATTCCAGTTCGCCGAATTCCTTGGACAAATCGGCCGGATTCCAGCCGTCGGCTTCGGCGCGGCCGGCCAGCGACTGCAGCACGTCCTTCTTGATCGCGGAGATGGCATCGCGGCGCTGCAGCTTGTCGCGGACCTGGAAGGCTTCCACGAGCTGGTTGCCCACGGCTTCCTTCAGCGCGGACACCAGCGCTTCGTTCTTGGCCGGGGCGGCCCAGTCGGACGGCTTGGTGCCGGCTTCGACGGTCAGCTCGTTGATCGCGTTGATGACCTTCTGCATCTCGCGGTGGCCGAACATCACCGCGCCCAGCATGACCTCCTCGGACAGCAGCGCGGCTTCGGATTCGACCATCAGCACGGCATTCGCGGTACCCGCGACGACCAGTTCCAGCTGCGAGTCCTTCAGTTCCGACACGGTCGGATTGAGGATGTATTCGCCATTCCTGTAGCCGACCTTGGCGGCACCGATCGGGCCATTGAAAGGCGTGCCAGCCAGCGACAGCGCGGCCGATGCGCCGATCAACGCGGCGATGTCGCCGTCGATTTCCGGGTTCAGCGACATCACCGTGGCGATGATCTGGACTTCGTTCTTGTAGTCTTCCGGGAACAACGGACGGATCGGGCGGTCGATCAGGCGCGAGATCAGGGTTTCCTTCTCGGTCGCGCGGCCCTCGCGCTTGAAGAAGCCGCCGGGGATGCGGCCGCCGGCGTAGAACCTCTCCTGGTAGTCGACCGTCAGCGGGAAGAAGTCCTGGCCTTCGCGCGCGCTCTTGGCGGCGACGGCGGTGACCAGCAGCACGGTGTCGTCGAACTTGACGATGACGGCGCCGCTGGCCTGGCGGGCGATTTCGCCGGTTTCCAGGGTGACCGTATGCTTGCCGTACTGGAAGGTTTTAGTGATTTTTGCCACGTTGATTCCTTGAATTGCCTTCGGGTGAACCGCCAGCGGCCCCTGCCGCCTGCGGATGGCCACATCGGGTGGCCTTGGATGTCGATGGAGCGGAAACGAAAACCGCGGCGCATTGCTGCGCCGCGGCTGGGTTCGGTTTAGCGGCGCAGACCGAGCTTCTCGATCAGGGCCTTGTAGCGCTCGCCGTCTTTCCTTTTCAGGTAGTCGAGCAGACTGCGACGGCGGTTGACCAGCTGCAACAGGCCACGGCGGCTGTGGTGATCCTTCTTGTGGACCTTGAAGTGGCCGCTGAGCTGCTCGATGCGGGCGGTGATCAGGGCAACCTGGACTTCCGGCGAGCCGGTGTCGTTGGTGCTGCGCTTGTTGTCTTCAATGACTTTCTGGGTATCGATGGACATGTGTTTTCTCTGGAGATGCGTGGCCTGCAGAAACACCCGGAGCACCGGGCGTACCGCGCGACTCGCCGTTTGCAAGTTATGGGATGTGCCAGAAAATGGCCGCAGCATTGTAGTCGCCCGGGCCTTTCAAAACAAGGTTTTATTGGCGTTTGGCGGAAACCGGCCCGAAGTCAGCCGCCGCGCACGAACAGCCTGCAAGGCGACAGCAGGCCGCTGCTGGCCACTTCTCCCAGGCCCAGGACTTCCCCCTGCGCATCATGGACCGCCACCCTGCCGGCGGCCGGTCCGTGGCCAGGCAGGCGCTGTCCCATCCGGAAGCGCCGGCTGGCCTCGGCATCCAGGTGGATCGCCGGAAACCCGGCCAGCCCTGCCTCCAGGGGCAGCAGGCAGGCATCCAGGGCCGCCAGACCACCGGTTTCGGCCATCCCGCGGAGTTCTTCGAGGGTGAACATCCGGGGGCTGCGGAAGGGTTCCACCCACAACCGCCGCAAGGCCGAAACATGCGCCCCGCAGCCCAGCGCCTCGCCCAGGTCGCGGGCAAGGCTGCGGATGTAGGTGCCGGAGCCGCAAGTCACCCTCAGCCGCAACCGGTCGGCCGTGCGCTCCAGGACCTGGATGTCGTGCACCTCCACCTCGCGGACCGGAGCCTCGATGGCCTCCCCGCGCCGTGCCTTTGCGTAGAGCGGTTCGCCGCCCTGTTTCAGGGCCGAATAGATCGGCGCCCGCTGCCGGATGCGCCCCAGCAGCGGCTGGATGGCGGCATGCAGAGCGGCATCGTCGAAATCCGGGACCATACGCTGTTGCAGGACCGCCCCATCGGCATCATCGGTGTCGGTGACCGTGCCCAGCACCATTTCCGCTTCGTAGGCCTTGGCCGAGCCCAGCAACAGGCCGGCAATCTTGGTGGCCTCGCCAAAACAGAGCGGCAACAGGCCGGTCGCCAGCGGATCCAGGCTACCGGTATGCCCGCCCTTTTCCGCCTGGAACAGGCGCCTCGCCAGTTGCAGGGCGGCATTCGAGCTGACGCCGCCGGGCTTGTCCAGCAGCAGGATGCCATCGAGGCGACGGAAGGGAATTCGGTTCATCGTTGGGCGGAATGGCTTTCCATGTCCCGGTGGGACGGAGGAAACGGCTTCAATCCGCTTCGGGTTCCGGCGGCGGCGGTAGATCGCGCAGCAGGTTGTCGATCCGCTCGCCGCGGTCCACCGAATCGTCATAGTGGAAATGAAGCTCCGGGACATGCCGGAGTTTCATTGCGCGGCCCAGTTGGAACCGTATCTGCGGCGCCAGGGTATTCAGGTCCTTCACCGCTTCGGCGGAACGTTCCTGCTGCAAGGCCGTGACGAAGACTTTTGCATGCGCCAGGTCGCGGGTGACTTCCACATCGGACACGCTGACCGAGGGCAAGCCGTGCTCGCGTACGGCCTCATGCACCAGCGTGCCCAGCTCGCGGCGGAGCTGGGCGGAAACGCGGTCGGTGCGATGGAAGGATTTCGTGGGCATGCGGCGGCCTTACAGGGTACGCTGGACTTCGATGCGTTCGAAGCACTCGATCTGGTCGCCCGGCTTGACGTCGTCGTAGGCCTTCACGCCGATGCCGCACTCGGTGCCGTTGCGCACTTCGTCCACGTTTTCCTTGAAGCGGCGCAGCGATTCCAGTTCGCCCTCGAAGACCACCGTGCTGTCGCGCAGCACGCGGATCGGCTTGCTGCGCTTGACCACGCCTTCCACCACCATGCAGCCGGCCACGGCGCCGAACTTGGAGCTGCGGAAGACATCGCGGACCTCGGCGATGCCGATGATCTCTTCGCGGATTTCGACGCCCAGCAGGCCCGAAGCCACTTGCTTCACCTGGTCGATCACGTCATAGATGATCGAGAAATAACGCAGGTCCACGCCATTGGATTCGATGATGCGGCGGGCCGAAGCATCGGCGCGGACATTGAAGCCGATCAGGGTGGCCTTGGAGGTCACCGCCGAGTTGGCATCGGATTCGGTGATGCCGCCCACGCCGGAGTGGATGATGTTGATGCGGATCGATTCGTTGGACAGCGCCGTCAGCGAATGACGCAGCGCTTCCACCGAACCCTGCACGTCGGCCTTGACGATCAGGTTCAGGCTCAACTGGCCCTCGCCCTTGCCCAGCTGCGCCATGATGTCTTCCATGCGGCTGCCGGCGGATTGCACCAGGCGCGATTCGCGGCGCTTGGCGTCGCGCTGCTGGGCCACGTCCTTGGCCAGGCGCTCATCCTCCACCACCACGAAATCGTCGCCCGCGTCCGGCACGCCGGACAGACCCAGCACCTGCACCGGAATGGACGGCGTGGCCTCGTTGGGCTGGCTGCCGGTTTCGTCGAACAGTGCGCGCACGCGTCCGTACTGGACGCCGCAAACCAGATAGTCGCCCTTCTTCAGGGTGCCCTGCTGCACCAGCACCGTGGCGACCGGGCCGCGGCCCTTGTCCAGCGAGGACTCGATGACCACGCCGGTGGCGCGGCCCTCGTACATGGCACGCAGTTCCAGCAGTTCGGCCTGGAGGGAAATGGCATCCAGCAGATCGTCCACGCCTTGCCCGGTCTTGGCCGACAGTTCGACGAACTGGGTGTCGCCGCCGAATTCCTCGGCCACCACTTCCTGCGCCAGCAGTTCATTGCGGACGCGCAGCGGATCGGCATCGGACTTGTCGATCTTGTTGACCGCCACGATCAGCGGGACGCCCGCCGCCCTGGCGTGCTTCACGGCTTCGATGGTCTGCGGCATCACGCCGTCGTCGGCGGCGACCACCAGTACCACGATGTCGGTGAGCTTGGCGCCGCGGGCGCGCATCTGCGAGAACGCGGCATGGCCCGGGGTGTCGAGGAAGCTGATCACGCCCTTCGGCGTTTCCACGTGGTAGGCGCCGATATGCTGGGTAATGCCGCCGGCTTCGCCACTGGCGATCTTGGTACGGCGGATGTAATCCAGCAACGAGGTCTTGCCGTGGTCGACGTGGCCCATGATGGTGACCACCGGCGGGCGCGGCAGTTTGTCGCCCTGCACTTCCCCGGCATGCGCCAGCAACACGTCTTCGACGTCGCCGCTGTCGGCGCGCACCGGCACGTGGCCCAGCTCTTCGGTCACCAGCGCGGCGGTGTCATGGTCGATGGTCTGGGTGATGGTGGCCATCACGCCCATCTTGAACAGGGCCTTGACCACGTCGCCACCCTTCAGCGCCAGCTTCTGCGCAAGATCCGCGACGGTGATGGTTTCGCCGATGGCGACTTCGCGGACCACGGGAGCCGTGGGACGCTCGAAACCGTGGCTGCCGCTGCCGCCACGCGACTGTTCCGCCTGGTGCCTGGGCTTGGGCTTGCCGCGCGCCGCGCCGCGCCGTGCGCGGTCGGCCGCCGACAGGTGCAACTGTCCGGCAAAACGGCTGGCGGCATCATCGTCCTCGATGCCCGCCACCATGGCGTGCGAGCCGCGGGTCTTGTGCTTGTGGGCGCCGGCGCGGTCATCCGTGCGCGGCGGATCCTTGCGCACGGGCGGTTTGGCGACATGGTGCCCGGTCGTCTTCGGCGTGCGGGCAGCACCCTCCTCGCCCTCTTCAAGACCCAGCGCGGCCGCGGCAGCTTCCGCTTCGGCCTGTGCGCGGGCGGCTTCTTCCGCTGCCTGCTGGCGCTGGCGTTCCAGTTCTTCGGCGCGACGACGGTCTTCTTCGGCCAATCGCTGCTGTTCGTCCAGGTTGCGCTGCTTGGATTCTTCCAGCTTGCGCAGGATTTCGGCACGCTCGGGGTCGGTTTCCGTCTGCGACGTGACCGGTTCGGCTTCCGCCTCGGCAGGCTTGATGTAGGTCCGTTTCTGCCGGACCTCCACGTTGACCGTGGTCTTGCCGCGCCCGCCGCCGACCGTCAGCTCCTGCACCTTGCGACGGTTCAGGGTGATCTTCTTGGGTGCGGCGTCAGCATCGTCGTCAGTCTTGCCATGCTTCCTCTTCAGAAAGCTCTGCAATTTCAGCTTTTCTATCCCGGTGATCACCTGGTCAGGATCACTGAATTTCATGCCGGCTTCAGCGAACTGCTCCAGCAATTTATCGGCCGGAGTATTGATCTGCTTGGCAAGATCGCGAATGGTGGTTTGTTTCGACATTCCGTGCGGATTCCGTGGCTTGTGGGCGCCCCGCACCGAAGTGCGCAAGCGCTAGATTCTAGGCCCTGCGGCGAACAGGGCGGTATTCATCGCAGTTTCATTCGCCGCGCTCCAAACGGGCAATCTCCTCGGCGCGGGCAGCCAGGATCAGCGCCGCGGCGCGTTCCTCGTCAATGCCCTCGATGCCGAACTCGAGCACTTCGTCGGCCGCCAGGTCGGACAGGTCTTCGCTGGTGCGGATGCCGTGCGAAGCCAGCGCGTAGGCGGTTTCGTCGTCCATGCCTTCCAGCGCCAGCAGGTCTTCGGCCGGCTGGTGCTCCTCCAGCCCTTCTTCTTCGGCCAGGGCCTCGTTCAGCAGGGCGTCGCGGGCGCGGGCGCGCAGTTCCTCGACGATGTCCTCGTCGAAGCCCTCCACCGCCAGCAGTTCGCCCACCGGCACGTAGGCGATTTCCTCGATGGTGCTGAAGCCTTCGCTGACCAGGATGGCGGCGATCTCCTCGTCCACCTCCAGCTTGTCCATGAACAGCTGGCGGGCCACGGTCTGTTCGGCCTCGGACTTGGCGGCCACCTGGTCCTGGGTCATCACGTTGAGCTGCCAGCCGGTCAGGCGGCTGGCCAGG
>CAZLSG010000092.1:0-7109 GCA_964562135.1 uncultured Pseudoxanthomonas sp.
CGCCTCCGCGGCAAGCACAAGCCCGTCTACACCCCGCACGTCGATACCGGCGATTACCTGGTGGTGATCAATGCCGAAAAGATTGCCGTGACCGGCAACAAGCTGGCCGACAAGAAGTATCACCGCTTCACCGGCTACATTGGCAACCTGAAGACCGAGACCCTGGCGCAAGCGCTGGAGCGTCACCCCGAGCGCGTGATTGAAATCGCGGTCAAGGGCATGTTGCCGAAGGGCCCGTTGGGCCGTGACATGTACCGCAAGCTCAAGGTCTACAAGGGCCCAGAGCACCCGCACGCCGCCCAGCAGCCGCAAGTCCTGGATATCTGATCATGTCGACCACACAGAATTACGGCACCGGCCGTCGCAAGTCCTCCACCGCCCGTGTGTTCCTGCGCAAGGGCAGCGGCAACATCACCGTCAACGACCGTCCGCTGGATGAGTTCTTCGGCCGTGAGACCGCGCGCATGATCGTGCGCCAGCCGCTGGAACTGACCAAGAACACCGAAAGCTTCGACATTTTCGTCACCACCACCGGCGGTGGCACCACCGGCCAGGCCGGCGCCATTCGCCTGGGCATCGCCCGTGCGCTGGTGGAATACGATGAAACGCTGAAGACCGAACTGCGCAAGGCCGGTTTCATGACCCGTGACGCCCGCGAAGTCGAGCGCAAGAAGGTCGGTCTGCACAAGGCACGTCGCGCTACCCAGTTCTCCAAGCGCTGATGCTTTGCCTGCGCTACCGCGTTGCGGTGGCGCTACAATTGCTCCAATAGCCCCGTCGCCAAGCGGTAAGGCACCTGACTCTGACTCAGGCATTCGGTGGTTCGAATCCATCCGGGGCTGCCAACTTGAAGTCCGCAAGGACGGGTACCGGCAACGATGCGCCGGTTGCCGGCAAAGCCCGCCTAGCGCGGGTTTTTGCTTTCCGGGGATAGGGTCACGCCGATGGTCGCCACGTTTCCGCCGCCGTTCTCGCCACCGCAGCAGGCGCTGTCGCGCATGCGCGGGAACGGTTACGTGGTGCTGGACCCGGAAGGCATGGCGGAGTTGTGCGGTTTGCCGCCGGACGGGATGCAGGCGCTGCGTCCGTATTGGGATGACCTGCCTCCCGACCGTTATCTGAAGGATGGCGGCCGTTACCGTCGCCGCCGGCATTCCTGCTTCGTGGCGGAAGACGGCACGCTGACACTTGTACCGCATCGTGCCCATTGGCAGTCACTGGACTACAACGCCCTGCACGGGGGCATGGAACGCTGGTTCGAACCGATCCTCCCCGCTACCCTGGCGCAACCGGCGTGGATGCGCCTGCTGCTGGGCCTGGGCCATGGTTGCTCGCAGCTCAAGGGCAACCGGTCCTGGTACGTGGAAGCCCATCAGTTCCGCATCGATACCACCGATGGCATCGGGCGTCCCACGCCCGAGGGCGCGCACCGTGATGGCGTGGATTTCGTGGCGGTGATATTGATGGACCGGGTGGGCGTGAAGGGTGGGGAAACCCGGGTTTTCGAGGCGGGCGGTCCCGATGGACAGCGCTTCACCCTGACGCGGCCCGGATCGCTGATGTGGCTGGACGACGAGCGGGTCATCCATGAATCCACCCCCATCCAGCCGCTGGAAGCGGCGGGCCACCGCGATACGCTGGTGTTGACCTACCGCGCCGGCGGCTTCCAGGGCGACGGGCGCTGAGCGGGGTTGGTATATCGTCGCTCATAATTGGTTACACTTGAAACGATAAAAATCGGGCAGCTGAGGGATTGCGGATGAAACTCGGTTCATTGAAGGAAGGCGGGCGCGACGGCACGCTGATCGTGGTATCCCGCGACCTGACGCGCGCGGTGCGCGCCACCGGCATTGCATCCACCCTGCAGCAGGCGCTGGAGGACTGGACCAACGTGGCTCCCCGGCTCAATGCCCTGTCGGAATCATTGCAGGCCGGCGATGCCGACGGGGTGTTCGATCTCGACGCCCACGCCCTGGCCGCTCCCTTGCCGCGCGCCTACGAGTTCGTCGATGGCAGCGCCTACCTGCCGCATGTCGAGCGGGTGCGCCGCGCCCGCAACGCCGAGGTTCCCGAAAGCTTCTATGTCGATCCGCTGATGTACCAGGCCACCGGTGCCGGGTTCTACGGTCCGTGCGATCCGGTGAAGGTGGTCAGCGAGGACCATGGCATCGATCTGGAAGCGGAGATCGTGGTGGTCACCGACGATGTGCCCATGGCGGTGACGCCGGAACAGGCCGCCGGCCACATCCAGCTCATCGGCCTGGTCAACGATGTTTCGCTGCGCAACCTGATTCCGGCGGAACTGGCCAAGGGCTTCGGCTTCCTGCAATCCAAGCCGCGTTCGGCGCTGTCGCCGGTCTTCGTGACGCCGGATGAATTGGCGGGCGCCTGGCGGGACAACAAAGTCCACCTGCCCTTGCTTACCCATATCAATGGCGAATGGTTCGGCGCACCCGAGGCTGGCGTGGACATGCAGTTCGACTTTGCCCAGTTGGTGGCGCATGCGGCGAAGACGCGGCCGCTTTCGGCAGGTACCATCGTCGGTTCCGGCACCATAGCCAACGAGGACACGTCCCGGGGCGCTTCCTGCTTCGCCGAGCGCCGGACGGTGGAAACGTTGCGCGACGGCAAGCCCAGCACGCCGTTCATGAAGTTCGGCGACACGGTGCGGATCGAGATGCTGGACCGTGACGGCGATTCCATTTTCGGCGCCATCGAGCAACGGATCGACCGTCAGGACTTGCCATGAGCCCGAAGACGCGGGCAAATGACTGACCGGCGACGGTGACAATGGGGGGAGGGGGCATGGACGTGGGAAGGAATCGAATCGGGCAAGCCGTTGCCGAGAGGCGGGTTGCATGAGTGACCGGTTGCAGCTGTATTCCTACTGGCGGTCCAGCGCCGCCTATCGCGTGCGCATTGGCCTGAACCTGAAGGAGCTGGCCTACGAAACGCTGCCGGTCCATCTGTTGCGCGACGGTGGCGAACAGCACAGTCCCGACTACATCAGCAAGAATCCACAGCATCTGGTCCCCACGCTGCTGCATGGCAACCGGGTGGTCCGGCAATCGCTGGCGATCCTCGAGTATCTGGACGAGGCCTGGCCTTCGCCCCGGCTGTTGCCGGTTACCGCGCGCGACCGCGCGCGGGTGCGCGCGCTGGCGCAGATGATCACCAGCGATATCCATCCGCTGAACAATTTGCGGGTACTGAAGTATCTGGAAGACACGTTGCAGGTGCCGCAGCCGCAGCGCGACGAATGGGTCAGGCACTGGGTCGTGGAGGGTTTCCGCGCGATCGAGCAGGTGCTGAACGAAGGTTTCGCATCGGACCTGTATTGCCACGGTGAGTCCCCCGGGCTGGCCGATTGTTGCCTGGTGCCCCAGGTGTTCAATGCCCGCCGCTTCGGCGTGGACATGGCCGCATTCCCGGCCATTGCCCGGATCGAGCAGGCCTGCCTGGCATTGCCCGCCTTCGACCGGGCGCGGCCGGAAGCGCAGCCGGACGCGCCGCAGCAGGCGGGCTGAATTCAGCCCAGTCCCTGGGAAATCTGCGGTGACGCCGCACCGCTTGCGAAGACATCGGCATACGGGTCGTGCTCGCCCTGGCTGCCTTCGGACAGGCGGAACTTCAGTGCCAGGCCATCGCGCGAATCGGCGGCGCGAAGCGCCTCTTCCTGCTCGATGACGCCATCCTTCACCATGCGGAACAGGCACTGGTCGAACGATTCCATGCCTTCTTCCAGCGAGCCCTCCATGGCCTGCTTGATTTCGTGGATCTGGCCGCGGCGCAGCAGGTCGCGGATCAGCGGCGTGTTGATCAGCACTTCGGCGGCGGGCAGGCGGATGCCATCCGGGCCCTTGACCAGGCGTTGCGACACCACCGCGCGCAGGTTGAGCGCCAGGTTCATCAGCACGTTCTTGTGCGCGCTCTCGGGGAAGAAGTTGAGGATGCGCTCGATGGTCTGGTCGGCGTTGTTGGAGTGCAGCGTGGCCAGGCACAGGTGGCCGGTCTCGGCGAAGGCGATGGCCGCCTCCATCGTGGTGGCGTCCAGGATCTCGCCGATCAGGATCACGTCCGGCGCCTCGCGCATGGCGTTCTTCAGCGCGTTGTGGAAGGCGTGGGTGTCCAGCCCGACTTCGCGCTGGTTGACGATGGACTGCTTGTGGCGATGCAGGTATTCGATCGGGTCCTCGATGGTGAGGATGTGCCCGGTGGTGTTGCTGTTGCGGTAATCGATCATCGAGGCCAGCGATGTCGACTTGCCCGAGCCGGTGGAGCCCACCAGCAGCACCAGCCCGCGCGGGGTCATGATGATGTCCTTGAGCACCTGCGGCAGGTTCAGTTCCTCGATGGAGGGGATCACGCTGCGGATGGCGCGGATGACCACGCCCACCTCGCCGCGTTGCTTGAACACGTTGACGCGGAACCGCCCGGCATCCTGCAGGGCGATGGCCATGTTCAGTTCCAGGTCGCGCTCGAACTGGGCCACCTGGCCCTCGTCCATCAGCGAATAGGCGATCTTCTTGACCATGCCGGCCGGCAGGCCCGTGTTGCCCAGCGGATACAGCTTGCCCTCGATCTTGATGTAGACCGGCGCCCCGGTGGTCAGGAACATGTCCGAGGCGCTCTTTTCGGTCATCAGCTTCAGGAAATAGCCGATGTCCATATGTCATTCTCCCCAAATCGATGCGTCGCGCATTTGCATGTGCGCAGCAGGCTTCCGACAATGGCCGCGTACTTCCGTTCCCTTGAACACGGCACCCCGATGACCCGTAGCTTCGCACAAAATCGATTACTGCTGCATGCCGCCAGGCTGGTCATGGCCCTGTCAGCGGCAGGTGCCGCAACCCTGGCCCAGGCCCAGGCTGTCGCGCCTCCGGAGTTCCAGGCCGCGCAACAGGCAGTGGAGCGAGCCAACCAGGCGGATGCAGACCAGTACGCGCCCGGACCATTGGCCGATGCCCGCCAGGCCCTGGTCCAGGCGCAGATTGCATTGGACAAGCGCGACAGGCGGGGCGCGCAGGAACTGGCCTTGCGCTCTGCCGCGGTTGCGGATCTGGCGCGGGCGCGAAGCCTGGAGGCCGTGTTGACGGCCGAGCTGCGCGCGCGGCAGGACGAGGTCCGGCGGCTGCGACGCGAGCTGGATGCGGAGGGCGAACAATGAGCCGCGCGTTTCCCGTCATCCTGTGGCTTGCCGCCGCGCTGGCATGGCCGGCAACCGCGACCGCGCAGGAGGCCACCGCCGAGCAGTTGGCGCAGCGGTTGGCCATGCTGCAATCGGACCCGGATCTGGCCGAGCGCATTCCTCATGAAATCCTGCAAGCCCAACAGGCCGTGCAGGCCTTGGCCAAGGCGCGAGGCCGTCAACGCACCGCGGCCGCGCAGCTGGCGGAAGTGCGCGTGGACATTGCCGAAACCGCATTGCGTACCCAGTCGGCCAGGCGTGAACTGGAGCAATTGGAACGCACCCGCAACCAGTTGCTGGTGGATATCAGCCGCCGTGATGCCGAGCGTGCCCGCCAGGAGTCGGAACGGCTGCGCGTGCTGGCGCAGATCCAGGCCGAGGAAAGCGAGCGGTTGCGGCTGGCGGCGGAAACCGAACAGCTGGCGCGTGAGGAGGCGGAACAGGCCCTGGGGCGCGCCGCCGGCCAGCAGGCGGCGCGGGTCAATGCGGCGCGCCAGAACGAAGCCCGCCTGGCGCGTGCCGAGGCGGAGCTGGTTTCCGGCATTCGGTTGCCGGCATCAAAGTTCGAGAACCGGGGCGAAGTCTTCACGTTGCCGGCCGACAGCTTCAGCGCGGGTTCGGCACAGCTCTCTTCTTCGGGCAAAGCCGCGGTGACTGCATTGGCGGCCTACCTCCAGGCCATGCCCAAGGCCAAGGTTCGCATCGAAGGCTACGGAGATGGGCAGGTGCCCGGGCAGCGTCGCGCCGACGCTCTCCGTGATGCCCTGGCAGCCGAGGGGGTGACACCCTCCCGTATCCAGGCGGCCGGCAAGGGCAATGGCAACCGGACCCGCATGGCCGAATTGATTCTTGCGCACTGAAAATCCGTTTGATAACAAGCACTTGATCGAAACCACAAGGGTTTCCGAGTGGCCGCCTCCGGTGAACGGACATGGCCATGAGGCATGAAAATCAATGGCTTACATAGGGCCTTGCGAGGGCCGATTGCGGGGAGTAGGGTCGTATACCCAAGCGACTCCCGTTGCTTGGCTCACCGGAGAGTCAGGCCGATGAAGCTGTCATTGTTCCACCCGCAAGTCCCGGTCGGCGGCTGCAGCCGCCGGCAAGAGGCAGGGTGTGGCACGGCGGTTCCGGCCCATGTTTCCACTTCCACGCAACGCCCCGTCCTGGTCCAGGTTCGGGGCGTTTCCGTTTCTGCCGAAGGAGGTTGATGCAATGTTCGAAGGGCAACCACAGTCCGAAATCGATGCCTTGATCAAGACCGATCCGGAATTCAAGCAGCTCTACCAGCGCCACCGCGAACTGAACAAGAAAGTCGCCGATGCCGAACTGGGCGTATTGCCCATCGATGACGTCACCCTGGGGCAGATGAAGCGCGAGAAGCTCCATGCCAAGGAGCGCCTGCTGCGCATTTACGACGCCAAGCCCCACTGAGGCAGGCCTCAACCGTGTTTCCTCGTCGCGGGCGGCGGCGGCTCCCTCGTCTGTCGCCGTCGCCCGCGCATCTTGCCTGACGGCGGCATGCCTGCCGGTGCGATAATCGGGCCACCTTCCCGATACTCCGTGGTCACGGCATGACGATCCATTCCTCGGTTCTCGATCTCATTGGCGATAGCCCCATCGTCAAGGCGCGGCGGCTTGATGCCGGAGTCTGCGAACTGTTCCTGAAGCTGGAAAACAGCAATCCCGGCGGCTCCATAAAGGACCGCATCGGCCTGTCGATGATCGAGGCCGCCGAGCGGCGCGGCGACATCCGGCCCGGCGCCACGCTGGTGGAAGGCACGGCCGGCAACACCGGCATCGGCCTGGCGCTGGTGGCCCAGCAGAAGGGCTATCAACTCATCCTGGTGGTCCCGGACAAGATGAGCCGGGAGAAGATCTTCAACCTCAAGGCGATGGGCGCCGAGGTGGTGCTGACCCG
>CAZLSG010000093.1:0-7081 GCA_964562135.1 uncultured Pseudoxanthomonas sp.
TCAGCTGGAACACCACCGGCGAAGACGTGGTCCGCAACTTCAAGAAGGGCGACACCCTGGAAGCGGTGGTGCTGGCGGTCGATCCGGAGCGCGAGCGCATCAGCCTGGGCGTCAAGCAGATGGAGCAGGATCCGTTCGGCCAGTACATGGCGGCCAACCCGAAGGGTTCGAAGGTCGAGGGCACGGTCAAGGAAGTCGACGCCAAGGGCGCGACGATCGAGCTGGCCGACGGCATCGAAGGCTACGTGGCCGCGCGCGACATCAGCACCGAGCGCGTCGACGACGCCAGCCAGCACCTGAAGGTGGGCGACAGGATCGAGGCGCGCTTCATTGGCATGGATCGCAAGGGTCGCACCTTGCAGTTGTCGATCAAGGCCAAGGACGATGCCGAGATGCGCGAAGCGCTGGAGGAATACCAGGCTTCCGCTTCCGCCGGCAATGCGGGCATGACCCAGTTGGGCGCATTGCTGCGTGCCCAGCTGGATGGCAAGGCCGACTCCGAGTAAGGATGCAGGACGGCGGCCCGGGATGATCCCGGGCCGCCTTTGTTCGTGAATCCGCTGCCCAATGCGACGATGACAAAATCCGAACTCATTGAAATCCTGGCGCGTCGCCAGCCGCATCTCAAAGCCGAAGATGTCGATCTGGCCGTGAAGGCGTTGCTGGAGATGATGGGGGGTGCCCTTGCCCAGGGCGACCGTATCGAGATCCGTGGCTTCGGCAGCTTCTCCCTGCATTTCCGTCCGGCCCGCATGGGGCGCAACCCGAAGACCGGCGACGCTGTCGCGCTGCCGTCCAAGCATGTGCCTCATTTCAAGCCGGGCAAGGAATTGCGGGAGCGCGTCAGTGGCGTTGATCCCATCGAGGAAGGCGGGGAATAATCACCGGAGAAGTGCAGAGGGGCTTCTGGCACTCGACTTCACGGCCCCGGCCATGTCCATCACCTGTTGGTTTGGAGTTGCCCCATGAACTATGTACGACTGGTCGTCGCCCTTGTGTTCCTGGCGGCAGGCATGGTGGTGGGCGTGCTCAATACACAACCGATCACGCTGCGATTGTTGTTCACCGAGGTCCAGACCTCTTCCGGCGTGGCCATCATCCTTGCCCTGCTGTCGGGCGTGCTGATCGGCGGGGCAATCGTGCTGGCGGCCCTGGTCCTGCCGCTGTATGCGAAATTGAGGAAGGCCCAGAAAGGACAAATGGCGCCATCCGCCGCAAATCCGGACACGGGGATCTGAACCATGGACTTCCTGACCGAGTGGTTCTGGTTCTTCCTGTTCCTGCCCCTGGCGGCATTGAGCGGGTGGGTGATCGGGCGCCGCGGCGGCCAGCGGCACAACGACACCCAGGTCAGCCGCCTGTCCAGCACCTATTTCCGCGGCCTGAACTACTTGCTCAACGAGCAGCCGGACAAGGCGATCGAGCTGTTCCTGCATATCGCCGAACTGGACAAGGAAACCTTCGAAACCCAGGTGGCGCTGGGCCACTTGTTCCGCCGCCGGGGCGAAGTGGACCGTGCGATTCGCTTGCACCAGGGCCTGGTGCAGCGTGCCGACCTCAGCGATGCGCAGCGGGTGCAGGCCTTGCTGGCGTTGGGCGAGGACTACATGAAGTCGGGCCTGCTGGATCGCGCCGAAACCGTGTTCGCGGACCTGGCCCGCATCGACCAGCGCGCGCCGCAGGCGCTCAAGCACCTGATCACGATCTACCAGGCCGAGCGGGACTGGGAAAAGGCCATCGAGAACGCGACCCGTTACGAGGAAGTGACCGCGGAGCCCATGGGCAAGCTGATCGCCCAGTTCGAATGCGAATTGGCCGAACGGCACCGAGCGGCGGGCCATCAGGAGATGGCGGGCGCCTGCATCAAGCGGGCCTACCAGGTCGATGCCAAATGCGTGCGTGCCGGCATCATCGAAGGGAGGCTGGAGTCGGATGCCGGCAATCACGAAGCTGCCATCCGCGCCTTCGAGCGGGCGGCGCGGCATGATCCCGAGTTCCTGCCGGAACTGCTGCCCGGATTGCTGGCCAACTACGAGCGGGCCAACGACCCTGCCGGAGCACGTGCCTTCCTCTCGGAAATGAGCGAGCACTATCGCGGCATCGCCCCGGTGCTCGCCTTGACGGGCCTGCTCGAATCCCGGGAAGGCGTTGCCGCCGCGCGAGCCTACCTTGCCACCCAGCTGAAGGACCGGCCTTCGGTGAGGGGAGAAGCGGCATTGATAGATTTGACCCTGGCCGAAGGTGCCGATCCGGTCGCAACGTTGAATGACCTGAAGCACATTACCGACCAGCTGTTGGTCAGGAACCCCAGTTATCGCTGCACGCGGTGCGGTTTCGGCGCCCGCACGCATCACTGGCAGTGTCCCAGTTGCAAGGAGTGGGCGACGGTCAAGCCATTGCTGAACTACGCGGTCGTCTGATGAATGCGTTCGCCGTCTGGATGCTGCTGCATTTCGCGGTTGCGGCCACGGTCACATGGTTTGCCATCCGCCATGCCATCAACCATCAGTTGGTGGACGAGCCGGGAGAAAGAAGGAGCCATGCGATCGCCACGCCGCGGGGCGGGGGGCTCGGAATTGTGGCTGCCGTTCTGCTGGGGGGTGTGTGGATGGCGATACAGGCATCCGGACAGCAGACGGGACTCCTGCTTTTCATCGCCGGATTGGCATTGGTGGCAGGTATCGGCTGGTGGGATGACCACAAATCCCTGTCCCCCTGGATACGCCTCATCGTCCAGGCGGTGGCCGCCGCGCTGCTGGCCGTCATGGCATGGCAGGCTTCCGGCACATGGTGGCATGTGGCGCTGGCCTTCGGCCTGGCCATGGCGCTGACCAATATCTGGAACTTCATGGATGGGATCAACGGTTTGGCCAGTCTCCAGGCAGTCATCGCGGCCGCCCTGACCGCGGGGCTGCATGCCCCGCCGCTGGGCTGGCTGGCGGGCGGGTTGGCAGCGGCTTGCCTGGGGTTCCTGCCGTTCAACTTTCCCCGCGCCCGGGTATTCCTGGGAGACGTGGGCAGTGGCGCCCTGGGGTTCATTCTGGCGGGGATGCTGACCTGGGCGCTGATCCAGCCATCGGCATCGTGGCTTCTGCTCCTGTTGCCGCTGGCGGCGTTCCTTGTAGACGCCGGCTTCACATTGGCAGGGCGCATGCTGGCCGGGGAGCGCTGGTGGCTTCCTCATGTGGGACATGTATATCAGCGGCTGGCGCGCAGGATAGGTCACGTTGGTACAACGCTGGGCTATGCGGCATTCAGCCTGGGAGGAGCGTTCTTGGCGCTATTGATGTCTAATGATGGCCTGTTGGAACCAGTCATGGTCGTGGCCGGGTGGTACGCCATGGCCTCCGCGCTCTGGGTTGTGCTTCGGATCGGACTCGGCGATTAAGTCAAGGAGACAGGTGAGTGAACGGAAGACATGGTCGGTTCGCGATGGTGCTGCCGCGTTTGCTTGTGGTGGCACATGACCTTTTCATGGTGTGGTTGTGCTGGCAGCTGCTCCATCGCGTCCGTTATGCAATGTTGCCCGACCCGCCATCATTCGGATGGTTCTCCGCCGAAACCGCGATTGTTTTGCTTGCCCAGGGGTTGGTTTTCTGGTGGATAGGCCTGTACCGCGGCCTGTGGCGCTTCGCCAGCATGCCGGACCTGTGGAACATCCTCAAAGCAACCACGCTGGGCTGGCTGGCCATCATTGTCGGCCTGTTTTTCTATAACCGGTTTGGCAACGTCCCGCGCGCCGTGCTGGGGCTGTATCCGATCATCCTGGCCGGGATGCTGGTGATGCCGCGGCTGGCCTACCGTGCATGGAAAGACAGCCAGATCATTCGTTCATCGGAAACGGCGACGCGCATCCTGGTGCTCGGCGCCGGGCGGGCGGGTGAATCCCTCGTGCGAGAAATGCGGCGTACCGGGGTGTATACCCCGGTGGCCTTCCTGGATGATGACAATCGCCTGCGGGGGACGAAATTGCAGGGTGTGCCGGTTCTTGGCGCATTGGACGATGCGGCCAGGGTGGCACGGGAAACCGCCGCCAGGATGCTGGTCATCGCGATGCCGTCGCTTGAGGCGCCGGCAATGCAGCGCGTGGTCGCCATTTGCGAGAGCACCGGCCTGCCTTTCAGGATGGTACCGCGCCTGATCAACGTGCTCGAGGGTCAGTCGATGCCTGGCGACCTGAAGGAAGTGGCCATCGAGGACCTGCTTGGGCGGAAATCGGTAACTCCCGACTGGAAGCTGATCCGTGGTTGGCTGGAGGGGCGTACCGTTCTGGTGACAGGGGCGGGCGGGTCGATCGGCTCGGAATTGTGCAGGCAATGCGCCCGCCATGGCGCCAGGCGCATCGCGCTTCTGGAGATCGACGAACTGGCCCTGGTTTCGATCCAGTCGGATCTCCGGCGCGCGTTCCCTGACCTGGAGTTGCTTCCGGTCCTGGGCAATTGTGGTGATCCTGCGGTCATTGCCCACGCGTTGCGGATGGCGGGGCCGGATGCCGTTTTCCATGCGGCGGCCTACAAGCAGGTCCCCTTGCTGGAGCAGCACCTGCGCGAGGCCATCAACAACAATGTGCTTGCCACGGAAACGGTTGCGCGTGCCTGCAACCAAGCGGGCGTGGGCACATTCGTATTGATCTCGACCGACAAGGCAGTCGATCCGGCCAACGTGCTCGGGGCAACCAAGCGTTTGGCGGAAATGACATGCCTGGCGCTGGACGATGCCCGATCGAGCACGCGACATGTGACCGTGCGCTTCGGCAATGTGCTCGACTCGGCGGGCAGCGTGGTGCCGCTGTTCCGCGAGCAGATTGCCAAAGGCGGGCCCATCACGGTGACCGACCCCGAGGTCACGCGTTACTTCATGACCATTCCGGAAGCCTGCCAGTTGATCCTGCAGGCAGCCGCGGGGGCATCGCACGCTTCGGTCTATACCCTGGACATGGGGGAGCCTGTGCTGATCCGGCTGTTGGCGGAACAGATGATAAGGTTGGCCGGCAAGCAGCCGCACAAGGATATCGCCATCGTCTATACGGGGTTGCGTCCCGGGGAAAAGCTGCATGAAACGCTTTTCCATTCCGACGAACATTATCGTCCCACGACGCATTCCAAGATCATGCAGGCAGATGCGCGATGCGTTTCTGCCGACTTCATGGAGGCAACCCTGCAGCGCTTGCGGAAGGCGGTTGGCGCTTATGATGAAAGCGAAATGCGGCTTTTGCTGAAAGTTGCCGTGCCTGAATTCGAGCCGATGCCTTCCGAGGAAGGCATGTTGCCGGCGAACATCGTCAGTTTTCCGAGTCGTGAAACAAGAAGGGGTCGATGAAAAGCGTTGTGCGCAAGGCGGTATTCCCGGTTGCTGGCCTGGGAACGCGCTTTCTTCCCGCCACCAAGACCGTCCCCAAGGAAATGCTGCCGATCATCGATCGGCCGCTCATCCAGTACGCAGTGGACGAGGCGATCGAGGCGGGGTGCGACACCCTGGTGTTCGTGACCAACCGCTACAAGCATGCAGTGGCCGATTATTTCGACAAGGCCTACGAACTGGAGCAGAAACTCGAGGCCAGCGGCAAGCACGAACAGCTTGAACTGGTCCGCAACGTGCTGCCGGCAGGCGTGCGCGCGGTATTCGTCACCCAGGCCGAAGCGTTGGGTTTGGGGCATGCCGTGTTGTGCGCCAAGCCGATCATTGGCGACGAGCCTTTCGCGGTCCTGTTGCCTGACGACCTCATATGGAACCGCGGCCATGGCGCGCTGAAGCAGATGGTGGACCAGGCGCAGGCAACGGGAAGCAGCATGATTGCCGTGCAGGACGTGCCGCGCGACCAGACTGGCAGTTATGGCATCGTGGCGACGGAGGCGTTTACGGGGCGTTCCGGCCGGATCAATGCGATCGTCGAAAAACCAGGGCCGGATGTCGCGCCGAGCACGCTGGCGGTGGTCGGACGCTATGTGCTTGATAGCAGCATCTTCAACCTGCTCGAAAACACGACGCCGGGGGCTGGCGGGGAAATCCAGCTCACGGATGCCATTGCCGCGCTGCTCAAGGAGAAGCCGGTGCATGCGTACCGCTTCCAGGGCACGCGCTTCGACTGCGGCACGCACATCGGCCTGATTGAGGCGACGATCCGCTATGCGCTGGACCACGAGAAGTTGAGCGATGCCGCGCGCGGGATGATGCAGAGCGCGCTCAGCGAAATGGGCGTTGTCGACCTGGATTGAAGGCGCGGGCGTCGTCCAATCGCGAGAAAGGCGCCATGCGGCGCCTTTTTCGTGTCTGCCGGAGTCGCGGAATTACAGGGCCTCGAATATGCCTGCCGCACCCATGCCGGTACCGATGCACATGGTCACCATGCCGTATTTCTTCTGGTGGCGGCGCATGCCGTGGACCAGGGTGGCCGTGCGGATTGCGCCGGTTGCGCCCAGCGGGTGTCCGAGGGCAATGGCCCCTCCCAGCGGATTGACCTTCGAAGGATCGAGCCCGCTGTCCTGGATCACGGCCAGCGCCTGCGCGGCAAAGGCTTCGTTGAGCTCGATCCAGTCGAGTTGGTCCCTGGTCAGCCCGGCCTGCTTCAGGGCCTTCGGAATCGCGGCGATCGGGCCGATGCCCATCACTTCCGGACGCACGCCGGCCACCGAGAAGCTGACGAAGCGGGCCAATGGGGTCAAACCGTAGTCCTTGATCGCCTGCTCGGAAGCCAGCAGCACCGCACCGGCGCCATCGCTCATCTGGGAAGAGGTGCCGGCCGTGACCGTGCCGCCGAACTGCGGGTTGCGGAACACGGTGCGCAGCTTCGCCAGGCCTTCCAGCGAAGTGTCCGCGCGCGGACCTTCGTCCTGTTCGACCAGCAGCTTTTTCAGTCGCACGGCGCCGCCGGCCAGGTCGGGCTGGCGCGAAATGACTTCATAGGGGGAGATTTCGTCGCGGAACTCGCCCGCAGCCTGTGCGGCCAGCGCTTTCCGGTGCGAGGCGACGGCGAACGCATCCTGCTGCTTGCGACTGACCTTCCATTCCTCGGCCACCTTTTCGGCGGTGATGCCCATGCCGTAGGCGATGGCCACGTGGTCGTTGTCGAACACGCTGGGTG
>CAZLSG010000094.1:0-7051 GCA_964562135.1 uncultured Pseudoxanthomonas sp.
TGCCCCCGTTGGCCGCTTGGGTATCCCTCCGGAATCGCTGCCCCGGTTCAGTTTCCAGTGAAAACAGGACCGGAGTGAAACAGCCGGTGATTTTCGCTTGTTGCCGATCCACTGTCAACGCATTCCGACACCCGGATCACTTCAGACGTTGAAGCGGAAATGCAGGACATCCCCTTCCTGGACCCGGTACTCCTTGCCTTCCAGGCGCAAACGCCCGGCTTCGCGCGCGCCGGCCTCGCCCCGGTAACGGATGAAATCGTCGAAAGCGATGGTCTCGGCCCGGATGAAGCCCTTCTCGAAATCGGTATGGATGACCGCTGCCGCCTGCGGGGCCGTGGCACCCGCCTTCACGGTCCAGGCACGGACTTCCTTCACCCCGGCGGTGAAGTAGGTCTGCAGCCCGAGCAGCTTGTAGGCGGCGCGGATGACCCGGTTCAGGCCGGGCTCGTCCAGGCCCAGGTCGGCCAGGAACACGTCGCGGTCAGCATCGTCCAGTTGGGAAAGCTCCTCCTCGATGGCGGCCGACACCGGGACCACCTCGGCTCCCTCGGCGGCGGCACGCGCGCGCACCGCATCAAGATGCGGATTGCCTTCGAAGCCATCCTCCAGCACGTTGGCCACGTACATGACCGGCTTGAGGGTCAACAGGAACAGGTCGCGGACCAGCGCCATTTCCTCGTCATCCAGTCCAAGCGCCCGGCCGGGCTTGCCGTCGCTCAGGCCGGCATACAGCTTCTGCAGCACAGGCTTCCGCGCGATGGCGTCCTTTTCGCCGGCCTTGGCTGAACGTTCGGCGCGGTTGAGCGCTTTTTCAACACTGTCCAGATCCGCCAGCGCCAGCTCGGTATCGATGGTGTCGATGTCCGACAGCGGATCCACCCTGCCGGCCACGTGGACGATGTCACCGTGCTCGAAGCAGCGGACCACGTGGGTGATGGCGTCCACTTCACGGATATGCGCCAGGAACTTGTTGCCCAGTCCTTCGCCGCTGGCCGCGCCGGCCACCAGGCCGGCAATGTCGACGAACTCGACCGCCGTCGGGATGACCTTCTGCGGGTTGATGATCTCGGCCAGTTGGTTCAGGCGCGGGTCCGGCACCGGCACCACGCCGACGTTCGGTTCGATGGTGCAGAACGGGAAGTTGGCCGCGGCGATCCCCGCCTTGGTCAGCGCATTGAAAAGAGTCGATTTACCGACATTCGGCAAGCCGACGATGCCGCACTTGATGCCCATGGAGCTGATCCGTGATTGGTGATTCGGGATTGCGGATTCGGCCCGGCCTCGCTGCCGTTGCAAATCCGCAATCCCCAACCGCTAACCGCCGCTGGTATGCAGCCGCTTCATCGCTTCGTTGAAATCCCCCGCCACCGCCAGCGGCAACACGCCGATGGCATCGTCGATGGCGCGGCCGATCAGGATCTCGTCCTCGTTGCCCGGCTTGCCCAAGACCCAGCCGGTAACCCGGTCCTTGTGGCCCGGATGCCCGATGCCGATGCGCAGGCGGTGGAAACGGCCATGCCCGAGCAGCTTCATGGTGTCGCGCAACCCGTTCTGCCCGCCGTGCCCGCCGTCGAACTTCAGCCGGGCGACGCCCGGCGGCAAGTCCAGCTCATCGTGCGCCAGCAAGGCCTCTTCCGGCTCGATCTTCCAGTAACGCAGGGCAGCCATCACCGACTTGCCGCTGAGGTTCATGTAGGTGGCCGGCTTCAGCAGCCAGACCGACTCGCCACCCACGCGCACCCTGGCGGTTTCGCCGAACAGCTTGCTTTCCAGCCCGAAACGCACGCCTTCCTTTTCGGCAAGCGCGTCCACAAAGCGGAACCCGGCATTGTGCCGGGTTCGCGCATGCTCGGAACCGGGGTTGCCCAAGCCAACGATGAGACGCAATCCCGCCATCGCAGCGAATCGCGGCGGCGCGTCCATCCGGGACGCGCCGCCAGGCGATTACTTGTCGTCCTTCTTTGCGACCTTGGCCGCCGGCACGTCGGCGGACTGCTCGGCTTCCGGCTCCGCTTCCACGCGGCCGTGCTTGGCCGTCACCACGGCATCGTCATGGTCCTTGCCCAGCTTCAGCTCGGGAATTTCCACGCCGGCCGGCAGCTTCAGGTCGGACAGGTAAACGATGTCGCCAACCGTCAGGCTGGACAGGTCGACCTCGATGGATTCGGGGAGATCCTTCGGCAAGCAGGCGATGTGCACTTCCTTAAGTTCGTGGGTAACCACGACTTCGGCGGACTTGCCGGCCGGCGACTTGTCTTCGTTCACGAAGTGCAGCGGCACGGTGGCGCGCAGCAGCTCGTTTTCGTTCACGCGCTGGAAGTCCAGGTGCATGATCTGCTGCTTGTACGGATGGCGCTGCAGATCGCGCAGCAGGACCTTCTGCACGTCGCCGTTGAGGCTCAGGTCCAGGATGGACGAATAGAACCAGTCGTGCTGGCTGGCCAGCCAGACGTCGTTGTGGTTCAGCTGGATGCTGACCGGCTTGAGTTCGCCACCATAGACGATGGCAGGCACCGTGCCGGCGTGACGCAGGCGGCGGCTCGCACCCTTACCCTCGTCCTCGCGGCGTTGCACCTTGATTTCATGTGTGTTCGACATTGTTGCCATTACCTTTCAGTTGATGAACCGCCTCGCGGCGGCTTTGGCGACTCTTCCGCGACCAGAAGAGCCTTGCGTTCCCGGGAGTCGGGAATCGGGAATGGCGGCAGCCTGCGGCGGCAACCCCCATTCCCCATTCCCCGCCCCGGGAAGAATTCAGTCCACGTACAACGAACTCACCGACTCGCCGAAAGCGATGCGGCGAATCGTCTCCGCCAGCAGCTCGGCCACGCTGAGCTGGCGAATCTTCGGACAACCCTGCGCCTCGGGCGAAAGCGGGATGGTGTCGGTCACCACCAGTTCGTCCAGCACCGAACCGTTGAGGTTGTTCACCGCCGGCCCGGACAGCACCGCGTGCGTGCAGTACGCGGCCACCTTGGTGGCGCCGCGCTCCTTCAGCGCCGCCGCCGCCGCGCACAGCGTGCCCGCCGTGTCCACGATGTCGTCCACCAGCACGCAGGCCTTGCCTTCGACGTCGCCGATGATATTCATCACCGTCGACACGTTGGCGCGCGGCCGGCGCTTGTCGATGATGGCCAGGTCGGCGTCGTCCAGCCGCTTGGCCACCGCGCGGGCACGCACCACGCCGCCCACGTCCGGCGACACCACGATCAGGTTCTCCGTGCCGTAGGCCCGCCAGATGTCGGCCAGCAGCAGCGGCGATGCGTACACGTTGTCCACCGGCATGTCGAAGAAGCCCTGGATCTGGTCGGCATGCAAATCCACCGTCAGCACCCGGTCCGCATCGACCGCGCCGAACATCTTGGCCGCCACCTTGGCGGTGATCGGCACCCGCGAGGAACGCTGGCGGCGATCCTGCCGGGCATAGCCGAAATACGGCACCACCGCGGTCACGCTGGAAGCCGATGCGCGCTTGAGCGCGTCGATCAGCACCAGCAGTTCCACCAGGTTCTCCGCGCTCGGCGCGCAGGTCGGCTGCACGACGAAGACTTCCTGCCGGCGAACGTTCTCCTCGATCTCGACCTGCACCTCCCCATCGGAGAAGCGCGAGACCAGCGCCTTGCCCGGACGCACCCCCAATTCGCGGCAGATGCTCGCCGCCAACGGCTTGTTGGCATTGCCGGAAAAGACCAGCAGGTTCCGATCTTCTTTCATGTTTGCTACTCCGCTTCGCTCTGACCGCGCGGTTGGCTTGGAAGCCGGGATTGGCAGGGGCGGAAGGATTCGAACCTACGCATGCCAGGATCAAAACCTGGTGCCTTAACCACTTGGCGACGCCCCTATGGCGTTTCCGGATCGAGCGCATCCAGCAGGGGCGAACGCGCCACGCCCGCCGCGAGCCACGCATCCACGCCGGCCGGCAGCGTCGCGAGCGCGGCTTCGGCGGATTCGCGCGTGGCGAATTCGACGAAACAGCCGCTGCCCGACCCGGTCAACCGTGGCTTGCCAATGCGCGAAAGCACCCCGAACATGGCCTCGACGGCCGGTTCGTGGCAACGCAGCACCGGCTCGAACGCATTGCCGAGCAGAGCACCCGAAACGAAGTCAGACATTATCGCGGGCGCAGCATTTCGCGTCAATTCAGGGGCTTGAAACAAGGCGGCCGTGGGCACGTGGACGCCCGGATTCGCCACCACATACCAGGCCGGCGGCAGGACCATCGGGATCAGCCGCTCCCCCACCCCTTCGGCCCAGGCATTGCCGCCCCGGACGAAGACCGGCACATCGGCCCCCAGGCGCAGCCCCAGCGCGGCCAGCGCATCGACATCCAGCCCAGCACCCCAAAGCCGGTTCAGGACCACCAGCACGGTGGCCGCATCGGACGATCCGCCACCGAATCCGCCGCCGGCAGGAATGCGCTTTTCGACGGAGATGTCTGCACCTTTGCGTAAATTTACTTCATTTTCAAGCAAAATTGCGGCACGCACCATCAGGTCGGCGGCTTCCGCCACTCCCTCCACCGACCCTCCAACCCGGCGGATGACGCCATCGTCACGGACCCGGATGCGCACGGTGTCGCCCCAATCGAGCAGGCGGAACACGGTCTGCAATTCGTGGTAACCGTCCGGCCGACGGCCGGTGATCCGCAGGAACAGGTTCAGCTTGGCCGGGGCCGGCCATGCCGACCAGTCCGCGGCGGATACGGGTCCGGTCATGGGTCCGGAAAGTCCCAGCGGTCCACGATCAGGCGCACGCGGCTGCCGTCCTCCCGCGTCGCCTCGATGCGCTTCGGCAGGCCGGGGCGGTCGCCTTCCGGGTCGAACCACAGCGGGTATTCGATGCGCCAGCCGGCCTGTTCCAGCACGTGCAGGCGGGTATTTTCGGCAAACCGCATCGACGCGGCCGGATAACCCTCCGCCGCCAGCCCGCGCACCCAGTCGGCCAGGGCATTGACCGGGATATCCCAGCCGGTGGCCTCCCGCAACAGGTCCTCGGCGGATTCGCTTTCACGGATGCCGCCTTCCAGGCCTTCCAATCGCCCGGCTTCGGAATGCGCATCGCCCGTCAGGCGCCAGCTTTGCCGGGTCACCGGGGCACTGAGCGAAACCGCGTACCGGCGCCCTTCCTGCCGCCATTCGATGCGGCCACTGCCACCCTTGCCGCCACTGTTGACCGCAACACGCCCCTCGAACCCCCATTCCGGCTGGCGATGCAACCAGGCCGCCCGGATTGCCTGGTGCGCCTCGGCGGCGGCCAGCGTTTCCGGGTCGTCGACGATGGAAGGAGGCGCCTGCGGCCCGCGCGTCGCGCAGGCCGACAACAGCAGGCAGCAAGCCGCCGCGAGAACAAGCAAGGGCCTCATGCGCCGGTCATCTCCAGCGCGCGCAGCAGCGAGCGGTTGTCCGGATCCAGCTTGCGCGCCTCATCGAAATAACGGCGCGCCTCGTCCTGCCGGCCAAGCACCCACAGCACTTCGCCGATGTGCGCGGCAACCTCCGGATCCTTCATCAGGGTGAAGGCGTGGCGCAGGTGCGTCAGCGCTTCTTCATGGCGTCCCAGCCGGTAAAGCACCCAGCCATAGCTGTCGATGATGGCGGCGTTGTCGGGCTGCGCGGCGCGCGCGCGGTCGATCAGTTCCAGCGCTTCCTGGTAACGCGTGGTGCGGTCGGCCAGCGTATAGCCAAGCGCGTTCAGCGCGGCGACATTCTCCGGGTCCGTCACCAGGATGCGGCGGAAATCGGCCTCGGCGCGGTCTATGTCATCGCGGCGCTCCCATGCCAGCCCGCGCGCGTACAGCAGGGAGGGATCGTCCGGATAAGCCGCCAGCCCGCGCGCCAGGGCATCGAGTTCGGCGGCATCGCCCTGGTCCTTCTGGTGCAATTCGGCCTCCACCAGGTAGGCTGCGCGGCGCGCCGCGTCATCGATGCCCGCGTCGCGCTGCATCGCATGCACTTCGGCGAACGCCTCGTCCTTGCGCTCCAGGGTGTACAGGACATTGGCGGCCCGAAGCCGTGCCTCTATCGAAACCTGCCCTCCCGGCACACTGCGGTACCAGACCAGCGCATCTTCGGGACGCTCCAGGAACTCCGCCACCTGGCCCAGCAACAAACGGCGGGCGGGGTCCGGCTGGCTGGAGCCAATGCGCAGCTCTTCGTAAAGCGCCGCCAGCGCTTCCTTGTCCTCCACCTTGGCCAACAGGGAGGCGCGCAGCGCATAACTGTGATTGTCCTGCTCGCCCAGCGCCAGGACATCCGCGGCGGCGCGCGCATCGTCCATGGCGTCGTATTCGGCCGCAATCGACAGGCGCAGCTCGGGCACGAGCAACGCGGTGTCGTGCATCGCCGCCAGCACCTTGCGCGCCTCGTCCTCCCGCCCCGCATTGCGCAACTGGCTGGCATGCAACAGGGCCACCCGCGGTTCGTTGGGGAAACGCCGGACGGTATCGGCCACCATGCGCTCGGCCAGTTCCGGCTGGTCCAGTTGCTGCGCCAATCCGGCAAACATCAGCCAGGCCTGCAGGTTGTCGGGAATGGCGCCCTCATCCAGCAACCGGCCCAGCAACCGGGCGGAAAGCGCCGGATCCTTGCCGCCGCTGGCCAACGCCCTCAGCGCATAGCGCCAGCCCTGGCCCTCCGGCGCCTTCAGCAAGGCCCTCAGTTCGCGGAGCGCGGGGCGCGACGCATTCCGGCGCAAGGCCAGGGTCGCTTCCGCCGCCCCCATCGCCAGCGACTCGGGAGCGCGCCCGCGCCACAGGCGCAGCGCTTGGGCGGCGCTCGCATCGTCCCCGGCCAACAGGGCAATGCGGGTGGCGCGTTCGGCCAGTCCGGCGTCCCCGCCGTCCTGGGCAGCCCGCAGGTACCAACGCGCGGCTTCGGGCAGTTGGCCGGCCTGATAGGCGAACTCGCCGGCCAGCACCGCGGTCAAGGCATCGTCCCGTTCCTCCGGCGAGCGCCCGGCTTCCGCCAGCGTGGACAACGGCGTCAGCAGCAGGAAAACGGCGAAGATGCGAATCATTGCGGGCATCGGGACGCACCGGGCCTTAAAATGGGCG
>CAZLSG010000095.1:0-6836 GCA_964562135.1 uncultured Pseudoxanthomonas sp.
TGCTGGACGAACCGTCCAACGACCTGGACATCGAAACCCTGCGCGCGCTGGAAGACGCGCTGCTGGAATTCCCCGGCAACACCTTCGTGATCAGCCACGACCGCTGGTTCCTGGACCGCATCGCCACCCACATCCTCGCCTTCGAGGGCGACAGCCACGTGGAGTTCTTCCAGGGCAACTACCGCGAATACGAGGAAGACAAGAAGCGCCGCATGGGCGACGACGCCGGCCCCAAGCGCCTGCGCTTCAAGGCCCTGAAATAACCCACGCATTTGTTTGTAGGAGCGGCTCTTGGCCGCGATGCTTTTCCGGCAAAAGCCATCGCGGCCAAGGCCGCTCCTACGGTTTCAGCACCCGTTTCAGCGCCGCCAACGAAAACCGCGCCCAGATCGCGCACCACACGCCCATGCGGGTGGTGATGCCGCGCCGTGGCGCCTCGAACTTGCGGAAGTAACGCCACAGGCCGCGGTGCTTGTGCCATTCCACGAACAGCGGGCGCGCCCGGCTGGACACGCCGCGCACATGCACCACGCGGACATCGTTGGCCACCGCCACCATGGCGCCTGCCGCGCGCGCGCGCCGGCACAGGTCCAGGTCTTCGGCATGCAGGCGGTAGCCTTCGTCGAAGCCGCCGATCCGGTCGAACAGTTCCCGCGGCATCAGCATCAATGCGCCGGAAACGGCATCGACCGGCTGCACGCTCGACGATGCGTCGATGGGAACCGCGAGCTGCGAGGCCGACCGCGGCGAACGCAACATGGCCGCGAAATCCGGATCGCGGCGCCGCGCCGCGCCGTCGCGCTCCCCGGCTTCATCCACCAGGTCCGCGCCCAGCAACGCGCTGCCCCGCGCTTCCGCATGGCGGCGCAGGCGCAGCAGGGTATCCGTTTCCACCCACAGGTCCGGGTTGACGAACGCAAGCCAGGGCGACGCGGAATCCGCCACGCCCTGGTTGCAACCCACCGCGAAGCCCGGGTTGTCCGGGTTGGCGATGAAACGCACCCGCGCGTCCTCCAGCGCATGCCGCTGCACGACAGCCAGCGTGTCGTCCGTCGACGCGTTGTCCACCACGCGGATTTCGGCCACCGCCTGGGCGGCGCGCAGGCGCGCGATGCAGGCGTCGATGGTGGACGCGCTTTCATGCGTCACCACCACGGCAACAATGGAGCCCGGCTCAGGAGAACAGTTCACGCTGCGGCTCCGGCGGACCCACTTCGGCATGCAACGCGGCCAGGTGCTCGCGTGATGCCCGCAACGGATCCTGCATCAGGAAATTCGCCAGCCGGGAGTGCCAGGCAGGCCAACGCGCGTTGATGGCGTCCATGTCGCCGTCCGCTGCGCCGCCCTCGCCACCGCGCGCGACGAAGGCGGTTTCGCACAGCACGTTGCGCCAGCCCAGGCCGGACAGGCGCAGCGACAGGTCGATCAGCGCCGCGTACCAGGAACCGTAGCTGCTGGTATCCAGCCCGCCGGCGCGGAGCCTGGCGCTGCCGCGCAGGGCGACGGCGTGGCCCACCGCCGCCGGCAGTTCCGGATGCACGGGGGGCATGCGCGTGCAGGCGAGCGCGGTGCGCTCGAAATCCGCTGGCGGCGGCTCGATATCGCCCAACCGGGGCCAGGCCGCCGCCTCGCCGGCATTGCACCAGGGCGTGGCGGTGGCAATGGCCGCATCGCGGGCCAGGCAGTCGGCCAGTTGTTGCAGCCAGCCCGGCAACGGCTGCGCGTCCGGCGCCAGCACCACCACGTCGGCATCGCCACAGGCGGCCAGCATCTGGTCCAAGTGGGCCGATTCGCCTGTCGCGCGCGGGCGGCGCGTGTAGTCGGCCTGCAAGCGTGTGCGCCGCAGCCAGCGCTCGATGATCGCGCTGCCGCGCGGCCCGGCCTGCGCATCGTCGGCCAGCCAGACCCGCGTGCCGGGCGGCGTTCCTGCCTCCAGCGCGCCCAGGCAGGCGTCCAGCGCATCATCGTCGGCGCTGACGGGCAGCAGCACGATCGGCAGCATTGTTCATCCTAAATGAGGGATCCGGAACGCAATCGCCGGCACTTCGTCCGGTGGTGATCGAGTATACCGCCCGCCCACATCGCAGAGCCGGCATGTGCTGTTCCAGCACCCACTCATATCGCGCTCACCAGCCTGCTGCGCAGCAGTTGCGCGCGATGGACTAGCGTCTGTTAGATCAGGGATGCCCCACTCCGGCACCGTTTCGATCGTTCCCCAAAATCCCGGGAAAGGAAACGGAGGCAATTATTCCAATTAATTCTTTCCGTTCCCTTTAGCTCTCTGCTCGCGCAAGCCGGGCGCCGACCGCAACGACCACAACCCAACAACGACAAGGCCCGCGATGCGGGCCTTGTCGTTGTTGGAGGATCAGGAAGTGAACCTGATACCGATCCTCCTGTAGCCGCCTCCCCAGACGAGAATTGGTGAGGTTACGCCCCCTGCATCAGGGGACGTTGCAGTTCACGTTGAGTTCTGCCCACCAGAAACCAGGGTAGTTCATGAGAGAGATGACCTGATATCCCGTAGCGACACCTCCGAAGTATGAGGTGCATTCGTACTCACCCTGGGCGAATGCGGCGTCAATTGCATCGCCGGGTGTCCCGCCCTCCCCTGTCACGTTGATCGAGATAATTCCTGCTGCGGCGGCGGCCGCCGAAAACAGAGCCACCAGAGCAATCGTAAACAACACTTTCGTGAGCTTGCGCATCTCAGCATCTCCATAATCGCAGCATCAATGCTGCGAGGCCTTTCTAGCACGAAGAATTTTCGCTTTATGAGACCCGCATCCATTAATTGGACCTTTGGAAACCGCTTGTCGGATGGTTCGGTACTTGATTCCGGACATGCCGCATTCCGTGCGACGTTGGAGGCAGCGCATGGATTTTGTCGCACTGCAATTGCAGCGATTCGCTGGCGTGCGTCCCGCACATCGACCCCGTAAGGCCGTACCACTTAAGTGACTCTGACACTGAGGTATCCCCACGTTTTCATGCGCAGGCGCGTCTCCGGTCCGGCTTTCGGTCTTGGCCGTGACTTCCTGCTTGCCGGGAGCGTTTCCCACACAAGCATCCGGAACCGCATCGGCGGGCCGATGCTCGCCATCACCCTTCCCAGACAATCGCGACGATGTTTCCACCGTCACGTCCGCAGATGGACGTTCCCGCCTGCGCTTCCACCATGCAAGCAACTGCTCCAATAACGACATCGCGCCTTGCCTCCAAGAAGCCCCCCATTCAGAATTCGCAAGAAAGTGGAGCCGAACAAGTGACGCCGTTACTCGTCCAACTGGCGGTTGGCCGCCGCGCAGGTGCCGGTCGTCGTGCAGTCGGTACTCCGCGCCGGCAGCTGCCGCGCGTTCTGCGTCTGCGTGTGCACGATCCCGTTGCCGTAGGTGAACTGCTTGATCGCCCCGTTGGGGAAGTAACTGACGTGGGTGGCATGGCTTCCCACCTGCGTCGGCTGGCCCAGCGCATTGGGCGCATGGCTCACGCTCAGGCCCGAGGGATACACCAGGCTGGCTGGGTGGCTGTGATTCCAATGGTTTGGAGAAAGAGCGGCGGCTGACCTCAGCGTCAGCGGCTTACGTGTCGCTTGAACGATAACTCAACCTGGAACCGTTATTAAACCGAACCGTTATTAGGCCGGCACGCCTGTGCCGGAGCTGTGCCGCGAGCACGGCATCAGCTCGGCAACGTTCTACAAGTGGCGCAGCAAGTTCGGCGGCATGGAGGTCTCCATGGTCGCGCGCATGAAGGAACTGGAGGAAGAAAACCGGCGCCTGAAGAAGATGTACGCCGAGGCCCAACTCAGTACCGATCTGTTGAAGGAAGCGCTCGCAAAAAAATGGTGAGGCCATCTCAGCGGCGCGAGATGGCCCAATCAGCGGTGGTAGAAGGACGCACGACCGTCCGGCACGCCTGCCAGACCTTTGCGGTGAGCGAGACCTGCTTCCGCTATCAGGCCAAGGCCAGCGAAGAGAATGCCCGGATCGCCGATTGGCTGATCCGGCTGACCACGGCCCACCGCGACTGGGGCTTCGGCCTGTGCTACCTGTACCTGCGCAACGTGAAGGGCTTTGGCTGGAACCACAAGCGGATCTATCGGATCTACCGCGAGCTGGAGTTGAACCTGCGGATCAAGCCGAAGAAGCGGCTGGTGCGGGAGAAGCCCGAGCCGCTGGCGGTGCCGGAGACGATCAACCTGGTCTGGTCGATGCAGTCAGATCAGCGACAAATGACTGATTCTACGAAGGAAAACGTGGGGAAACCTCAGACTCTGACACCGTTTTCTCAGCCTCAAACAGTGTTGGCGAGCTCAGCGACTGCTTTTATCGCCCGCTTCTTCAATTGCTCAGCATCAACATAAAAGTCAGGCATTGAGGCCAAGAGATCGTCATCTTCCGTGAAAGAATCAATGTCGCCGAATAGCCGGTCCAAGACATCGAAGCTTTTCTCTGGAAGCGACACTTCTTCATTTTTGAACTTATCAAGGTACCTGTCCCTGAACTCCACTGCATCAATATCTCCACTGATGAACCCGGAAATCAAGGAAACATACTCGTCAATCTTCTGAATCATTTGCCACCCCCGAGCTTCCCATCGTCAAGGACATGCTTAAGCTGCTGATCGCTCAACTTCCACCCTGACAGAAAATTTCCGGATGAATCTTTCATCACGTTCAGTCCAGTTCCAGGGTCCACAAAATGCGTGACATCCACGCCACGGTATGTTCCTTGAATTGCCACAGTCGAGTCACTGTCAACGTGGCGCTGTATAGCTGCACCAAACTCCGATAGCGTCTTGTTATTGGGGTTTCCTGCTACACCGAAGTCGCCAGCATGCTTGAAAGCGTGCTGAAGCTGAGACCGGCTGAAGTTCATCGCAGTTATGCCTTCTTTCGCAAGAAGGTTAACGCCCCTCAAAAGCTTGACAGGAGGAAGAACAGCGGCTATTTCAAGGCCCGCTCCCGCCCTATCTCCACCGCCAACTGATCCCCATCCTTTGTCAGCAATCTGACTGACACCTTCAGCCCCAAGAACTGTCCATGTAGCGGAGAACGGTGTCAGAGACACTTCTTGGCATCAGCTTTTACTTAAGTGACTCTGACACCGTTTTCCGGAGAAAGAGCGGCGGCTGACCTCAGCGTCAGCGGCTTACGTGTCGCTTGAACGATAACTCAACCTGGAACCGTTGTTCTGGCAGTGGGTCATGTCGCCTCGCGGGGTGCCGGGCGGGTATGTCGCGCCGAGATGAGCGGCATGGTTCCATTTTGGTGACGGTTAAAGGATGGAGATTGCCATTGTTATCTAATTGGCTTGTCCGAAAAATTAGAGATAGCCCAACCTGAAACCGTTGTTCCGTTTTCGAACCGGAAGAGACAACCGAAACCGAAGCTTGAGAAACTCGTTGCCTGATCGCAGCTGCCGTCGGCCCAGTGTCGGGTAATTACCCAACTTGTACACACGTTCTAGAATCGATGCTGCGCTTTCCTCCCAATCAATAGTGCAATGAAAGGCCCGAGAAGATATCTAGCCATATCCCAAAAGAATGCTTTAATAGGCTTTTCAAGCTTCCTAAGAATCCTAGCAGCTCCAAAGAAACCCAAAAATCTTCCTGCCCTGGCAGCAGCCATAAAATACTTATAAGCCAAATTAAGATCTTGGCGATTGGATTCCTCATAGTATCTGGCATACGCCAAACTCAAACCCGGAGAAGAACCAAATTTCTCAGCCTCTTTGAGGTAACCATAAGCCCTGTCGAAATCTCCTCCACCACGCGTCATTAGCGCATTGGACAGATAAATATAAACATCCCTTCCAGGAGAAATAATGGAGAGTTTTAGATAATCAAATATCGCCTTATCTATATCCATTTTAAGAAAAGAGTCGCCATTTTCGTAGGCTGTGGCTCTATACAAGTATCCGGAGATACTCCAAGGCTCCCCCGCTTCGATCAAGCGAGTAGCAAGAGAGGCCGCTTCAGCATATCGCTCATCACGAATTGCCTTTCTTGTTGATTCGAGAATCTCATTTATAGTCATGGACTTATGCTCTTTGTCTGTTGAGCGGCCTCCATTAGCGCCCGCTCTCTAGAACTCATCAAAAGCTTCTCTGCCTCAATCTTCTCTGTGCTCAAACCTCGACCTTGACAATAGCCAACTCCTTGTAGACAAGCAAAAATTATCTCGCGCCCTTTTTTCGATGTAATGCCCGACATTGCAGCTCGACCGACTACAGGTGCGCCCTGTACGGCAACAGGCACAACCGTAGTTGATGAGGCGCTGACAACCAAAGCAGGTAGCGTAACTGTTCGCGTTAGTTCCCCAGCCTCTATTGCTTGCTCAGTAGACATATCCCTACGTAAAGCCGCAAAAGTAGTCAGCTGAAAAAAGCTTGGATTGTGCTGTGGTCTAAACAAATCCCTAGCGCCACCATCAGCTCCTGTAGGTGCAATTGATGGAGCCGTCGCCGACACTGTTTCCAGTGTCTTGATCTCTTGTTGTGCTGAGGGCGGAAGCTGTTCTTTTTCCTTAGATTGTCTCCCATCCGGATCGGTGAACCTGTAGGGATTGTTGTTTGCATACCTGTACCGGTGGAACTGGTCTACTGGGTTGTCGTAAGCCGTGACCGGATCGACACTGAGGAACACGCCGAGTAGCGGGTCCATGTACCGCTCCTGCATGTACGTCAGCCCCGTGGCCGCATCCATCACATGCCCCGTGTACCCCGGCCGGTCGTCATTGGCCCGGTTCACCAGATACCCATACGGCTCGTACTCGCTCGTTTCGATCGTCGCCTTGGCCGCGTTGGTCTGTGCAACCGGACTGCCCAGCGCAT
>CAZLSG010000096.1:0-6785 GCA_964562135.1 uncultured Pseudoxanthomonas sp.
ACGGTCTTGCTGACGCGGTTGACCGCGACCAGCTTCTCGATCATGCCGTCGTCGACTTTCTCTTCGCGGTTGCGGTCGCGATCACGACCCCGCGGTGCACGTTCTTCTGCCATTTGCTCGATTCCTTAGGTTGGTCAATATGTACGGCTTCGCCGCTTATCGTTGTGGTGTGGTGCGGTGGACCGCCGGCACCTGCAGAAGAGATGACGGGTCCGGCGCAGCCCGCGCCGGCGGGATTGGGTACGGGAATGGCCCGTACCCGGAAAAAATCAGAACTGCAGGCCGCCTTCGCGGGCCGCGTCGGCCAGCGCCTTGATGCGGCCGTGGTAGCGGTAGCCCGAACGGTCGAAAGCGATCTTCTCGATGCCCGCGGCCTTGGCGCGCTCGGCGATGACCTTGCCCACCCGGGCCGCGGCCTCGGTGTTCTTGCTGCTCTTCAGCCCGTCCTTGACGTCGCCCTGCAGCGTGTTGGCCGCCGCGATGACCTTGGAGCCATCGGCGCTGAACAGCTGGGCATAGACATGCTGGCCGGTGCGCAACACGGTCAGGCGCGGCACGCCGAGTTCGCGGATATGCGCGCGGGTGGTCTTGGCGCGGCGCAGGCGGGCGGTGTTCTTGATGCTCATGGTCTGGTTCCTCGAAGCCGAAAGCGTGTTTACGCCTTCTTCGCTTCCTTGCGGATGATGGTTTCGTCGGAGTACTTCACGCCCTTGCCCTTGTAGGGCTCCGGCGGACGGAAACCGCGGATCTTGGCGGCGACTTCACCAACCCGCTGCTTGTCCGCGCCCTGCACCAGGATTTCGGTCTGGGTGGGGGTGGCGAGGGTGATGCCTTCCGGCGCCGTGAACACCACCGGGTGGGAGAAGCCCAGGGACAGGTTGAGGTCCTTGCCCTGCATGGCGGCGCGGTAGCCCACGCCAACCAGCTCGAGCTTGCGCTCGAAGCCTTCGGACACGCCCTTGACCATGTTGGCCAGGATGGCGCGAATGGTGCCGGTGATGGCGTTGTGCTCCGGGGTGCTCGGCGACAGGGTGACCGTGCCGTTTTCGTTGTTGATCTCGACACCGGCCGGACGCGCGATGGACAGCGTGCCCTTGCCGCCCTTGACGGTGAGGGTATCGGCCTGGATGTTGAGTTCGGTGCCCTTCGGCAGGGCAATCGGAAGTTTGGCTACGCGTGACATGGGTTCTGCTCCGTCAGGCCACAAAGCACAGGACTTCGCCGCCGACGCCCTGCTGGCGCGCCTGCGCATCGGTCATGATGCCCTTGGAGGTGGAAATGATGGCCACGCCGAGCCCGCCCAGAACCTTGGGCAGCTCGTCCTTGCCGCGGTACTGGCGCAGGCCGGAACGGGAGACGCGGCTCAGCTTGTCGATGACCGGCTTGCCCTCGAAGTACTTGAGGACGATTTCGAGCTCGGCCTTGTTGTTCTCGGTCGGCGACGCACGGAAATCCGTGATGTAGCCTTCCGACTTCAACACGCCGGCGATGGCCGCCTTGATCTTGGAGGACGGCATCTTCACCGTCGGCTTGCCGACCGCGGCCGCATTCCTGATGCGGACCAGCATGTCGGCGATGGGATCAGTCATGCTCATTGGCTTTACCTTATGAGTAGCACCGATATCCGCTTTCGCGAAAATCTGCGTTGTGTGGCCCCGGACATGCGGGGTGGGAAACCTTCAACCCGACGGACGGGAGCCGGTCATTGTACAACAAAAAGCGGCCCGGCCATGCCGGACCCTCTTCTTCCGCCACCCGGTCGGACCCGGGCGGAAACCCGCCGGATTACCAGCTGGCCTTGCGCAGGCCCGGCACGTCGCCACGCATGGTGGCTTCGCGCAGCTTGTTGCGGCCCAAGCCGAACTTGCGGTAGACGGCACGCGGGCGGCCGGACAGTTCGCAGCGGGTGCGCTGGCGGCTGGGCGACGAATCGCGCGGCAGCTTCTGCAGCTTGGTCGCCGCTTCCTGCTTTTCCTCGTAAGAGGCGCTGGGGCTGGAGATGATCTTCTTCAGCGCTTCGCGCTTGGCGCCGTGCTGCTTGTTGAGTTTGATCCGCTTGGTCTCGCGGTTCACCATCGAAGTCTTTGCCATGATCGTGTCCTGAGACTCAGTTGCGGAACGGGAACTTGAACGCTTCGAGCAATGCCTTGGCTTCGGCGTCGGTCTTGGCGGTGGTGGTGATGGCGATGTCCATGCCGCGGATCGCGTCGACCTGGTCGAAGTCGATTTCCGGGAACACGATCTGCTCCTTCACGCCCATGTTGTAGTTGCCGCGGCCGTCGAACGAACGGCCGGACACGCCGCGAAAGTCGCGCACGCGCGGCAGCGAGATGTTGATCAGGCGGTCCAGGAATTCGTACATCTTGGCCCGGCGCAAGGTCACCTTGCAGCCGATCGGCCAGCCATCGCGGATCTTGAACGAAGCCACCGACACGCGGGACTTGGTGGTGATCGGCTTCTGGCCGCTGATCTTGGCCAGGTCGGCCACGGCATTTTCCAGGATCTTCTTGTTGGCGGCCGCTTCACCCACACCCATGTTGATGGTGATCTTGGTGATCTTGGGCACTTGCATCGGATTGGTGTAGCCGAACTTCTCCATCAGAGCCGGCGCCACTTCTTCCTTGTAGATTTTTTCGAGACGGGTGGTCATGACCTCATTCCTCAGGCGTCGAGCGCCTCACCGCTGGAGCGGAACACACGCAGTTTGCGTCCATCCTCCAGCACCTTGAAGCCAATGCGCTCGCCCTTGCCCGTGGCCGGGTTGAAGACAGCGACATTGGAGATATGGATCGAAGCTTCGCGCTCGACCACGCCGCCAGGCACACCGGCCTGCGGATTCGGCTTGGTGTGGCGCTTGACGATGTTGACGTTGGACACGACCACGCGGTCGCCATCCACACGCACCACATCGCCCTTCTTGCCCTTGTCCTTGCCGGCGGTAACGACCACGTGGTCGCCTTTCTTGATACGGTTTGCCATTTGTATGTCCTCCGCTCAGAGCACTTCGGGCGCGAGCGAAACGATCTTCATGAACTTCTCGGAACGCAGCTCGCGGGTCACGGGCCCGAAGATGCGGGTACCGATGGGCTCCTGCTTGTTGTTGAGCAGCACGGCGGCGTTGCCGTCGAAACGGATCAGCGAACCGTCGGGGCGACGCACGCCCTTGCGGGTACGCACGACCACGGCGTCGTAGACTTCGCCCTTCTTGACCTTGCCGCGCGGAATGGCGTCCTTGACGGTCACCTTGATGATGTCGCCGATGCCGGCATAGCGGCGCTTGGAACCGCCCAGCACCTTGATGCACATCAGCTCCTTGGCACCGGAGTTGTCGGCCGCATCGAGATAGCTCTGCATCTGGATCATGATTCAGACTCCTCTTGTCATTCGGCCGCGCGGGTGACGATTTCCACCACGCGCCAGTTCTTGGTCTTGGACAGCGGCGCGATTTCCACCACGCGCACCACGTCGCCTTCATTGCAGCTGTTGTCGGCATCGTGGGCATGCAGCTTGGTCGAACGCTTGATGTACTTGCCGTACAGGGCGTGCTTGACCTGGCGTTCCACCAGCACGGTGACCGTCTTGTCCATCTTGTTGCTGACCACACGGCCTTCGACCGTGCGCTGTTTCTTTTCTTGATTATCGCTCATGGCGGCGTTCCTTACTTCGTGCTGCCGAGCAGGGTCTTGACGCGCGCGATTTCGCGGCGCACCCGGCGGATGTCATGGGTCTTCGGCAGCTGGCCCGTGGCCTTCTGCATGCGGAGCGAGAACTGCTCCTTGTGCAGGTCGGTCAGATGGGCCTTGAGTTCGTCGGCCGACTTCTCTCGGAGTTGCTTGAGTTCCATTAGCGCACCGTCCGGGTCACGAATTGGGTGGTGACGGACAGCTTGGCGGCGGCCAGGCGGAACGCCTCGCGCGCGACTTCCTCGCTGACGCCTTCGATTTCATAGATCATGCGGCCGGGCTGGATCTGCGCCACCCAGTACTCCACGTTGCCCTTGCCGGAGCCCATGCGGACTTCGATGGGCTTCTTGGTGATGGGCTTGTCCGGGAACACGCGGATCCACATCTTGCCGCCGCGCTTGACGTAGCGGCTGATGGAACGGCGCGCGGCCTCGATCTGGCGCGCGGTCAACTGGCCGTGCGCGGTCGCCTTCAGGCCGTACTCGCCGAAGCTGACGAGGTTGCCGCTCCAGCTCAGGCCGTCATTGCGGCCCTTGTGCATCTTGCGGTATTTGGTTCGCTTGGGTTGCAACATGACTGATTACCTCGCGTCGCGGTCACGGGACGGGCGCGAAGGACGTTCGCTGCGCTCGGGGCGCGCATCGTCCTGCTTCTCCTGACCCACCTGGCTGAAGTCGAACACTTCGCCCTTGTAGACCCACACCTTGATGCCGATGATGCCGTAGGTGGTCTTGGCCTCGGCAAACCCGTAGTCGATGTCGGCGCGCAGCGTGTGCAGCGGCACGCGGCCTTCGCGGTACCACTCGGAACGGGCGATTTCCGCGCCATTCAGGCGGCCGGCGACATTGACCTTGATGCCCAGGGCGCCGAGGCGGATCGCATTGCCCACCGCGCGCTTCATGGCGCGGCGGAACATGATGCGGCGCTCCAGCTGCTGGGCGATCGATTCGGCCACCAGTTGGGCGTCGAGCTCCGGCTTGCGGACTTCGGTGACGTTGATGTGCGCCGGGACGCCCATCAGGTCGCTGACTTCCTTGCGCAGCTTCTCGATGTCCTCACCACGCTTGCCGATCACCACGCCCGGACGAGCGGTGTGGATGGTCACGCGCGCGGTCTTGTTGGGACGCTCGATCAGGATCTTCGAGATGCCGGCCTGGGCCAGCTTCTTGCGCAGCATTTCGCGCACCTTCAGGTCGGCAGCCAGGTAGCCGGCGTATTCGCGCTTGTTGGCGTACCACTTGGAATTCCAGTCCTTGGAGATGCCCAGGCGGATTCCGGTCGGATGAACTTTGTGACCCATACTTATTTGCCCTCGCCCACGACCACGGTGATGTGGCTGGTGCGCTTAAGAATGCGGGTACCGCGGCCCTTGGCACGGGCCATGAAACGCTTCAGCGTCGGACCTTCGTCGACCATGATGGTGGTGACCTTCAGTTCGTCGATGTCGGCGCCCTGGTTGTTCTCGGCATTGGCAATGGCTGATTCGACCACCTTCTTGATCAGGTGGGCGGCCTTCTTGTCCGAGAACTTCAACAGGTTGACGGCGCGTTCCGCCGGCAGGCCACGCACCTGGTCGGCGACCAGGCGGGCCTTCTGCGGGGAGATGCGCGCGGTGCGCAGGATGGCTTTCGCTTCCATGGTCATCTCTCCTTACTTCTTGCCGCCGGCTTTCTTGTCGCCACCGTGGCCCTTGAAGGTCCGGGTGACGGCAAATTCGCCGAGCTTGTGGCCGACCATGTTCTCGTTGATCAACACCGGGACATGGTTCTTGCCATTGTGGATGGCGATGGTGAAGCCGACCATTTCCGGCAGGACCATCGAACGACGCGACCAGGTCTTGATCGGACGCTTGCTGCCGCCCGCGGCCTCCACCTTCTTGATGAGGTGATGATCGACGAACGGGCCTTTCTTGAGTGAACGTGCCATGGTCGATTAGCCCCTACGATCGCGGACGATGAATTGCTGAGTACGCTTGTTCTTGCGCGTCTTGTAACCCTTGGTCGGCACGCCCCACGGGGTGACCGGATGCGGGTTGCCCTGGCCGGCCTTGGCCTCGCCGCCACCGTGCGGGTGGTCGACCGGGTTCATGGCCGCACCGCGGACGGTCGGCTTGACGCCGCGCCAACGCTTGGCGCCGGCCTTGCCCAGTTTCTCCAGGCTGTGCTCGTCGTTGCCCACTTCACCAATGGTGGCACGGCATTCGACCTGCACCTTGCGCATTTCGCCCGAACGCAAACGCAGCGTGGCGAAGCCCTGCTCGCGCGCGACCAGTTGCACGGCGGCGCCGGCGGCGCGGGCGATCTGCGCGCCCTTGCCGGGCTTCAGCTCGATGCCGTGCACGGTGGTACCGACCGGGATGTTGCGCAGCGGCAGCGTGTTGCCGACCTTGATCGGCGCATCGCTGCCGGCGATGACCTGGTCACCCGCCTTCAGGCCCTTTGGGGCGATGATGTAGCGGCGCTCGCCATCGACGTAGCACAGCAGCGCGATGTGCGCGGTGCGGTTGGGATCGTATTCGATCCGCTCCACGCGCGCCGGGATGCCTTCCTTGTTGCGCTTGAAGTCGATGATGCGGTAATGCTGCTTGTGTCCGCCGCCGATGTGGCGGGTGGTGATGCGACCGTGATGGTTGCGGCCACCGGACTTGCTCTGCTTTTCGACCAGCCCGGCGTGCGGAGCACCCTTGTGCAGGTCGGGCGTCACCACGCGGACCGCGGAACGGCGGCCGGCAGAGGTGGGTTTGAATTTCATCAATGGCATGGGATGTTCCTCAGGCCTTGGCCGACACGTCGATGCTCTGGCCTTCGACCAGACGCACGTACGCCTTGCGCCAGTCGCCGCGACGGCCGGTGCGGTTGCGGAAGGACTTGTTCTTGCCCTTCACGTTGACCACATTGACCGCCTCGACCTTGACGTCGAACAACTTCTCCACGGCGGCCTTCACATCGGCCTTGGTGGCATCGTTCGAGACTTCGAAGACGTATTGATTGGATACTTCCTGCAGGCGTGCGGTCTTTTCGGACACGCGCGGCGCACGGAGCACGCTGAAGATTTTTTCGTTGTTCATGCCAGCCACTCCTCGATCTTCTTGACCGCATCGGC
>CAZLSG010000097.1:0-6780 GCA_964562135.1 uncultured Pseudoxanthomonas sp.
GCCAACCCGGTGCATGCCACCGGCGTGGGCCTGCTGCTGATGGGCAGCCAGATAGAACACCCCAGGCGGCCGTCGTTGCCCGCAGGCAAGGCCGGCAGCCTGTTCAAGAAATTGCAGAACTGGTTCCGCGGCGAGTTCTAGGCGTCGCGGGGCAGTCCGCAACAAGCGCAACAACGCAACACCCGATCCACACGGCAATACATATAACTAAATCGACGAGGACAACGGACATGGCACATTTTGAAATGGTTGAAAAGATGGCTCCCAATGCGGTGATCAAGGTCGTCGGCGTGGGTGGCGGCGGCGGCAACGCCGTGGCGCACATGGTCAACAGCAGTGTGGACGGCGTGGAATTCATCACCGCCAACACCGACTCGCAGGCCATCAAGAACTGCGGCGCGAAGATGCAGCTGCAACTGGGCAGCAACGTCACCAAGGGCCTGGGCGCGGGCGCCAATCCGGAGGTCGGCCGCCAGGCCGCGCTGGAAGACCGCGAACGCATCATGGACGCATTGCAGGGCTCGGACATGGTGTTCATCACCGCCGGCATGGGCGGCGGCACCGGCACCGGCGCGGCGCCCGTGGTGGCGCAGATCGCCAAGGAAATGGGCATCCTGACCGTGGCCGTGGTGACCAAGCCTTTCCCGTTCGAAGGCCGTCGCCGCATGCAGGTCGCGCTGAAGGGCATCGAGGAACTCTCCACGCACTGCGACTCGCTGATCACCATCCCCAACGAAAAGCTGATCACCGTGCTGGGCCGCAACGCCACCATGATCCAGGCGTTTCGCGCGGCCAACGACGTGCTGCTGGGCGCGGTGCAAGGCATTGCCGACCTGATCGTGCGTCCGGGCCTGATCAACGTCGACTTCGCCGACGTGCGCACCGTGATGAGCGAAATGGGCCTGGCCATGATGGGCACCGGCCATGCCAAGGGCGACGACCGCGCGCAGGCCGCGGCCGAGTCGGCGATCCAGAACCCGCTGCTCGACGACGTCAACCTGGCCGGCGCCAACGGCATCCTGGTCAACATCACTGCCGGCCCCGATTTCACCATGGCCGAGTTCGACGAAGTCGGCCGCACTGTCGAAGGCTTCGCCTCCGAGGACGCCACCGTGGTGGTCGGCACCGTGCTGGATCCGGACATGAAGGACGAAGTCCGCGTGACCGTGGTGGCCACCGGCCTGAACCGCGCCACCGCCCGCCAGGCGCAGCGCACCCAGGAGCGCGGCACGATCAAGCTGGTCAGCACCGCCAAGCTGGACGGCACCACCGGCCTGCCGATCGACGACGGTTTCTCCATGGATCCCATCGCCAACGCGACCCATGGACTGGGCCTGCGCCGTGGCGGCGCGGAAACGGCAGCCGCACCCGCACCCGCGCCTGCCGCCGTGGCGGAACTGCCGGGCGATTACCTGGATATCCCGGCGTTCCTGCGCCGCCAGGCCGACTGACCGGTGGCGGCACCCGGGGAACCGGGTGCGGCCGTGAATGGATGAAGGGCGTCCGTGGGCGCCCTGCAAGACCGTTGTCCTTCATTGCTGCCGGACCTGCCGGGTCCGGCAGCCTTTTCATTCCTCTCGTTGCCAGGGCGCCTGTCGGAACCATGGCGATGGGGTCAGGGCTCACACAGTTGTCCGCCGTCCGTAGGAGCGGGCTTGCCCGCGAAGAGCGCCATGGCAAAGCCCATTCGCGGGCAAGCCCGCTCCTGCAGGGGCCGGTGCCCATGCACGCGATGCTTTTCCCTTCCGGCAGGATTCAGTTAAACGCGTGTTATTCTCACCGCGCCATTCTTCTGGCGCCCGTCTTGCCCCTTCTCCGCCTTCTCATGACCCAGCAGCGCACCCTCAAAAACGTCATCCGCGCCACCGGCGTGGGCCTGCACAGCGGGGAAAAGGTCCACATGACGTTGCGCCCGGCGCCGGTGGATACCGGCGTGGTGTTCCGGCGGGTCGATCTGGAACCGGTGGTCGAGTTCCGCGCGAGCGCGGACATGGTGACCGAAACCACCCTGTGCACCGGACTGACCTGCGGCGAAGCCAAGGTGCTCACGGTCGAACACCTGATGTCGGCATTGGCCGGACTGGGCGTGGACAACATCTACGTGGAACTGTCTTCGGCGGAACTGCCGATCATGGACGGCTCCGCCGGCCCGTTCGTGTTCCTGCTGCAGTCGGCGGGCATCGTGGAACAGGACGCGCCCAAGCGCTTCATCCGCATCCTCAAGCCGGTGGAAGCGCGCGACGGCGACAAGATCGCCCGTTTCCTGCCTTATGACGGCGGCTTCAGGCTCGGCTTCACGGTCCAGTTCGACCATCCGATGATTCCCGCCAAGGAATCCAGCGCCACGGTCGAGTTCTCCACCGAGTCCTACATCGACGAAGTCGCGCGCGCGCGCACCTTCGGCTTCATGCGCGACCTGGAATACATGCGCGAGCGCAACCTGGGCCTCGGCGGCTCCATGGACAATGCCATCGTGCTGGACGAATTCCGCGTGCTGAACGAAGACGGCCTGCGCTACAGCGACGAATTCGTGCGCCACAAGATCCTGGACGCGGTGGGCGACCTGTACCTGGCCGGATACCCCATCCTCGGCGCCTACGAAGGCTTCAAGTCCGGCCACGCGCTCAACAACAAGCTGGTGCGCGCCCTGCTGACGGAAACTTCGGCCTGGGAAATGGTCAGCTTCGATGCCGGCGCCACGAGCGCCCCCCCTGTGGCCTACGGCGCCACTGCCACGGCGCACTGACCCCTTCGGGGCCTCGCGGCCAAGGGCCGCCTGGGCTTTTCTTTTGTGTAGGAGCGGGCTCGCCCGCGATTGGGCGTCGCCTGGAAAGCTTCGCGGCCAAGGGCCGCTCCTACAAGGCATGAGCTTTTGTAGGAGCGGGCTCGCCCGCGATTGGGTGTCACCCTGGAAGGCAATCGCGGCCAAGGGCCGCTCCTACGGAGGCAGGGACCTGCCCGTTCCGGGCGTCCATCCCCCATCGGGCGGGATGCGTAATTGTGACGTACGTCGCATATGGTGCCCGGATCGACGGGTCCGGGTTAACGCCCCGGTAACGAACGGGACCTCCCGTGCCGTTACCATGTCCCGGTTCCGCGAACGGAGGGTTTTCATTTTTCCGGATCGTGCGAACCATCGGAAGTGGTAGCGGACTTCGCGGAGCCGGAGTCGTCCAGGGATGCCAGGGCAGCCTGCAGCGCCTGTCGCGCGGCTTCCGACATGGGTTTCACCTTGACCGCAGCTTGTGCCGGCGTGGCCGGATGGAGTGGTGCGGTCGTCGTTTTAACCGTCACTTCGGTGACATCGAGTCCGATGGAACGGGCCGCATCGACGAGCTCCGGGGCCGCCAGGCGCAGTCTGGTATGCCAGATCGGGGAATCGACGATGAAGACCAGTCGTTTGCCCACGACATTGCCCAGCCGGCAATGGGGGGACAGGGCAGGCGGCAGGCGTGGACGCAGCAACTGTTCCAGCGAGTCGAGCCACAGGGCGCGGCGCACCGGGTCGGCGGCGGCATCGGTCATCGCGGCCTCGAGGGCCGGTTGGGCAGTGCTGGCGCGGCGTGGCGGGGACTTCGAATCAGACATCGGAAATATGACCTTCAAGACCATCGTAAACAATACACGGGCCCGCTTGGGCAACCTGATGCATGCCTTGGGCTGGCGGGCGCACGGATTCGCGGCGACGCGTCCGCTGGCCGCCGCCGGCTGGTTGCTGGGCACCGGCCTGGTCCTGGGCGTCGGCGCCAGCCAGGCGGTCGGAACGGCCCGGGTGTCCCTGCTCCAGGCCCAGACCGAACAGCAACAGAAAGAGCTGGAGCAGGTCCGCCGCGGCGCCCAGCAGGAAGTCAACGCGCTGGCCGCGCGCCTCGGCGAGCTGCAGGCGCAGGCCAACCGGCTCAATGCCCTGGGCGAGCGCCTGACCCGCCTGGGCCAGTTGCAGGATGGCGAATTCGACTTCGCCGGGCCGGTCGGCATCGGCGGCAGCGACGAGGCCGTGTACGACATGGCGCCGCGCGAGCTGACCGACGGGGTCGACCAACTGAGTCAGCAGTTCGAAACCTCCGGCCAGCAGTTGTCGGTGCTGGAAACCCTGTTGTTCAACCGCGAACTGGACCGCAACGCCACGCCTTCGCGCATGCCGGTGGTGGACAGCTACATCACCTCGGGCTTCGGCGGCCGTGCCGATCCCTTCGGTGGCGGCGGCCAGTACCACCGCGGCATCGATTTCAAGGCCAACGTGGGCGACCCGGTGCTGTCCGTGGCCGACGGCGTGGTCAGCTTCGCCGGGACCAAGGGCGGCTACGGCAACATGGTGGACGTGGACCACGGCAATGGCTATGTCACCCGCTATGCGCACAACTCGCGCCTGCTGGTGAAGGAAGGCGACCTGGTCCGTGCCGGCCAGCAAGTGGCCAAGGCCGGCTCCAGCGGCCGTTCCACCGGCGCGCACGTGCATTTCGAGGTCTGGGAAAACGGCCGTTCGGTCAACCCGCGCAAGTTCCTCGGCGAAGGCCCCAGCCCGGTGACCCAGCCCCGGCGAGGCTGAACCGGCTTCTTTGTTTTGCAGGAGCGGCTCTTGGCCGCGACCGCTTTTCGCGGTACAGCTCCATCGCGGGCAAGCCCGCTCCTACAACAGCGGGATGCGGCGACCGGCGACCAACAGCAGGGTGCGGCGATCGGCGACTTGATTCCCCGCCATCCGCCCCAAGCTACAATAGACAGTTGCCACGGGGCGCATTGCGCCCTGTTTCGTTTGCGGCGACCGCGGAGCCATCCGCGGTCCCGTAGTGACGTCCCTTCCAAACCGGTTCCTTCCATGATCAACAGTTTTCTTACCCGTGTCTTCGGCAGCCGCAACGAACGCCTGTTGAAACAGTTGCAGCGCAGCGTGGGCAAGATCAACGCCCTGGAAGCGGACCTGCAGAAGCTCGGCGACGACGAGCTGAAAGCCAAGACCGCGGAGTTCAGGGAGCGCGTCGCCAACGGCGAGACACTGGACAAGCTGCTGCCGGAGGCTTTCGCCGTCTGCCGCGAAGCCTCCATCCGCGTGCTGGGCATGCGCCACTACGATGTACAGCTGATCGGCGGCATGGTCCTGCACCTGGGCAAGATCGCCGAAATGCGTACCGGCGAAGGCAAGACCCTGGTCGGCACCCTGCCGGTGTACCTCAACGCGCTGGAAGGCAAGGGCGTGCACGTGGTCACCGTCAACGATTACCTGGCGCGCCGCGACGCCGCGCAGATGGGCAGGCTGTACAACTGGCTGGGCCTCAGCGTGGGCGTGGTCTACCCGGGCATGCCGCACGGCGACAAGCGCGCCGCCTACGAGGCCGACATCACCTACGGCACCAACAACGAATTCGGCTTCGACTACCTGCGCGACAACATGGCCATGTCGAAGCAGGACCGCCACCAGCGCGGACTGAACTACGCCATCGTCGACGAAGTGGACTCCATCCTGATCGACGAGGCGCGCACCCCGCTGATCATCTCCGGCCCGGCCGACGAGTCGCCGGAACTGTACATCCGCGTCAACCGGGTCGTTCCCAGGCTGGCCAGGCAGGAAGCCGAGGACGGCGAGGGCGACTACTGGGTGGATGAGAAGGGCAAGCAGGCCCACCTGTCCGAGGCGGGCATGCAGCATGCCGAGGAACTGCTGCGCGAAGCCGGCATCATCGCCGAGGACGACAGCCTGTACGGGCCGGCCAACCTGAGCGTGGTCCACCACCTCAACGCCGCCCTGCGCGCCCATGCCATCTACCAGCGCGACGTGGACTACATCGTCCGCGACGGCGAAGTGGTGATCGTCGACGAATTCACCGGTCGTACCCTGCCGGGCCGCCGCTGGTCCGACGGCCTGCACCAGGCGGTGGAGGCGAAGGAGGGCGTGCCGGTGCAGCGCGAGAATCAGACGCTGGCGTCCATCACCTTCCAGAACCTGTTCCGCATGTACGCCAAGCTGGCCGGCATGACCGGCACGGCCGATACCGAAGCCTACGAATTCCAGAGCATCTACGGCCTGGAAGTGGTGGTCATCCCCACCAACCGGCCGATGGTCCGCAAGGACACCCCGGACCAGGTGTTCCTCAACCGCGGCGGCAAGTTCAAGGCGGTGCTGGCCGACATCGAGGATTGCCACCAGCGCGGCCAGCCGGTGCTGGTGGGCACCACCTCCATCGAGACCTCCGAACTGCTGTCCGAGCACCTGCGCAAGGCCGGCGTGAAGCATGAAGTGCTCAACGCCAAGCAGCACGAGCGCGAAGCGCACATCGTGGCCAACGCCGGCATGCCGGGCGCGGTCACCATCGCCACCAACATGGCCGGCCGCGGCACCGACATCGTGCTGGGCGGTTCGCTGGAGGCGGCGCTGGCCGAGCTGGGCGAGGACGCCGGCGACGCCGACCGCGTCGCCGCGCGCGCGGCCTGGCAGCAGCGCCACGACGAAGTGGTGGCCGCCGGCGGCCTGCACATCATCGGCACCGAACGCCACGAATCCCGCCGCATCGACAACCAGCTGCGCGGCCGTTCCGGCCGCCAGGGCGACCCGGGCTCGTCCCGCTTCTACCTGTCGCTGGAAGACAACCTCATGCGCATCTTCGCCTCCGACTGGGTGCAGAAGGCCATGAAGCTGATGGGCATGAAGGAAGACGACGTCATCGAGGACAAGCTGGTCAGCCGCCAGATCGAGAAGGCGCAGCGCAAGGTGGAAGCGCACAACTTCGACATCCGCAAGAACCTGCTGGAGTTCGACGACGTCAACAACGACCAGCGCAAGGT
>CAZLSG010000098.1:0-6360 GCA_964562135.1 uncultured Pseudoxanthomonas sp.
TTCGGCGCGATCCCGGTGATCGGCAACGGCCTGACCGAGTGGATCATGGGCGACTACCTGCCCAGCGACGCCACCCTGGGCCGCTTCTTCGCGTTGCACGTGATCGCGCTGCCGCTGGTGCTGCTGCTGCTGGTGGTGCTGCACCTGGGGGCGCTGCACGAAGTGGGTTCCAGCAACCCGGATGGCGTGGAGATCAAGAAGGGCCCGAAGGGCAACCGCTGGTCGCCGACCGCGCCGGCCGACGGCGTTCCCTTCCATCCGTACTACACGGTGAAGGACTTCTTCTACGTCTGCTTCCTGCTGATCATCGCCTCCTTCATCATCTTCTACGCGCCGGCCATGGGCGGCTGGTTCCTGGAACACGACAACTTCACCGAGGCCAACCGCCTGGTGACGCCGGAGCACATCAAGCCGGTGTGGTACTACACCCCGTTCTACGCGATGTTGCGGGTGGTGCCCAACAAGCTGGGCGGCGTGCTGGTGATGTTCGGTGCCATCGCCATCCTGTTCCTGTTGCCGTGGCTGGACCGCGCCAAGGTCAAGTCCTACCGTTACCGCGGCCTGCTGTCGAAGGTGCTGCTGGGCCTGTTCGCGGTCAGCTTCTTCTGGCTGGGCAAGATCGGCGCCGGCCCGGGCACCGACCCGGTCGAGACCATCGTCGGCCGCTTCCTGACCGCGTACTACTTCCTTTTCTTCCTGACCATGCCGCTGTGGACCAAGCTGGACAAGACCAAGCCGGTGCCGGAACGGGTGACCACGCATGACTAAGACATTGACCGCCCGCATCGCCATGTTCGCCAGCGGGTTGCTGCTTTCGTTCTCGGCCCTGGCTGCCGGTGGCGGCGGTGATCTGTTGCAGGCCGGCAACAGCCTGCGCGACCAGGCCTCGCTGCAACGCGGCGCGCAGTTGTACATGAACTACTGCTCCAGCTGCCATTCGCTGAAGTTCATGCGTTACTCGCGCATGGCCGAAGACCTGGGCCTGACCGAAGAAGAGGTGATGGAGAACCTCAACTTCACGGATGCCAAATTCGGCGAGCATATCCAGGTCACCATGCGCAATGCCGATGGCGCCGAGTGGTTCGGCCAGGCGCCGCCCGACCTGAGCCTGATTTCGCGGGTGCGCGGCAGCAACTGGATCTACACCTACCTGAAGTCGTTCTACCTGGACCAGACGCGCCCCCTGGGCTGGAACAACCAGTTGTTCCCCAACGTGTCCATGCCCAACCCGTTGTGGGAGCTGCAAGGCATCCAGCACGCCGAGTTCGGCGCGCCGGATGCGGCCACCGGCGAGCGCCCGGTGGAGGCGTTGAAGGTGGTGCATGGGGGCAATCTCAGCGCCGCCGATTTCGACCAGGCGGTGCGCGACATTACCAATTTCCTCGAGTACGTCGGTGAGCCGGCTGCGCTCAAGCGCCAGGACCTGGGCGTATGGGTGCTGCTGTTTCTGGTGCTGCTGACATTCCTGGCCTACCTGCTCAAGCAGGAGTACTGGAAGGACGTGCACTAAGGCGGTTCCTCGCGGGAGTCCGCGCCTTCATGCGCGGGCATACGGGGAAGGCACGGTCCACCGCTTCCCTCGTCCAGGGGAGGATGCTCGGGGCCGTGACGACTGTCAGCAAGGGGCTGGCGGCGTCGATGCGACCGGCGGATTCCGGTCGTCGGAAAGCCTGACGGCTGCGGGTGCATGTATGCGCAATACCTTGACGCTGTTTTCGTCCACCGATGATGTGTTGTGCCATCGCGTCCGCCTGGTGCTGGCCGCCAAGGGCGTCAATTACGACCTGGTGCCGGTGGATCCGCAGAATCCGCCCGAAGACCTGATCGACCTGAATCCCTATCATTCGGTGCCGACCCTGGTCGAGCGCGATCTGGTGCTGTACGCCGCTTCGGTGGTCAGCGAGTACCTGGACGAACGTTACCCGCACCCGCCGCTGATGCCGGTGGATCCGCTGTCGCGGGCGCGGCTGCGCCTGGCGATGCTGCGCATCGAGCACGACTGGGTGCCGCAGGTGCAGGCCATCCAGTTGGGCAACAAGCAGCAGGTCGACGCGGGCCGCAAGCGGCTGAAGGAGTTGCTGACCGCGTCCGTCCCGTTGTTCAAGGCCAGCAAGTTCTTCCTCAATCCCGAAATGAGCCTGGCCGACTGCGCCATGGCGCCCATCATCTGGCGCCTGCAGGCGCTGGACGTGCCGCTGCCGAAGGACGGCAAGGCCATCGAGGATTACGGCAACCGCATCTTCCGCAATCCGGGTTTCCTGCGCAGCCTGACCGATCAGGAAAAGAAACTGCGCGAATTGCCGGCGTGATGCCGGAAGCGCCATCCTCGCGCTGGCATTCCATTCCACTCACGCAACACGCACCTGCCGGACGAAATGGTTGACGAAGCAGCAACCCGCATGACCAGCCATCGCCCGTATCTGTTGCGGGCATTGGCCGAGTGGATTGCCGACAACGGCATGACGCCGCATCTGCTTGTCGACGCCACCCTGGCCGGCGTGCAGGTGCCGCCCAGTGCGGTCAAGGAAGGCAGGGTGGTGCTGAACATCGCCCAGCGCGCCGTGGCCGGGCTGTTGATCGACAACGAGGCGGTCAGTTTCAGCGCGCGCTTCGGCGGTGTCAGTTATCCGGTGGTGGTGCCGATTCCGGCAGTGCTGGCCATCTACGCGCGCGAAACCGGCCAGGGCATGGCCTTGCCCGAAGATGCCGGGCCCACGTTGTCGCCGGACGATGATGGCGATGAGCCGCCCACTCCGCCGTCGCCAGCGCCGGGGGATGGTGACGAGAAGGGCAAACGCTCGCATTTGCGCGTGGTGAAATAGATCCCAGACCCCCTGTAGGAGCGGCCTTGGCCGCGAATGCCTTTCACGGTAAGCCCAATCGCGGCCAAGGCCGCTCCTACAGGGGGCGTTGCGGGTCGAAGGACGTGACCGACGGCTTGACCGGGCCGATGAAGGACACCAGCCTTTCGCCGTGCAGAACCAGCTTGCCGGTGTGCCGGTCGATCCCGTCATGGGAATATTCGAAACGGAACGTGCGCTCGAAGCCCAGCCGGCCGTCCTCGTTGCGGCGCATGCGCAGCCCGCTGGCATGGACCGTCTGGTCGAGCCAGATCACCCCCGCCGCAGTGCAGGCATTGCGGCCCAGTTTCTCCGCGTGTTCGGCCGCGCCGCGCGCCGCATTCCAGTAGGCGAACGCGGCGGCGCCGGCGATCATGAGCAGGATGAGGGTAGGCATGCGGCCAATGTGGCGGTGCATGGCGCGCAATGCAAGTGAATCCCCGGTCTGGCCGGCTTGCATCGGTCCGGCCCGCGCATGGCGCGGAGGGGCGCGGAAGAGAGAGACTTCAGGGCTGAGGGAGCTACGTCGGCCGCGATTGAAGGAGGGCGATGGGGAGCTTGTTGCGACTTGCTCGGTAGGATGGGCGTTGGAAGTCCCAATCCGCTCGGGCGGATCACATCGCCGGCGGGGGGCCCAGTTTCATCGACAGGTCGATGGCGCGCACGTGCTTGGTCAGGGCGCCGATGGAGATGCAGTCCACGCCATCCTCGGCCACGCCGCGCACGCTGGCAAGGTCGACGCCGCCGGAGACTTCGAGCGGAATCAGTCCTTTCGCGCGCCGTACCGCCTCGCGGCGCATGTCGGCGGAAAAATCATCGATCAGTATCCGCTCGCATCCGGCGGCAAGGGCTTCATCGAGTTGGGCCAGCGTTTCCACTTCCACGATCAAGGGCAGCATCGGTTGCGCGGACCGGGCAGCCTGGATGGCGCCGGTCAACGAACCGGCGGCGCGGATGTGGTTTTCCTTCAGCATCACGGCATCGAACAAGCCGATCCGGTGGTTGTGCCCGCCCCCGCAGCGCACGGCGTATTTCTGGGCCAGGCGCAGGCCGGGCAGGGTCTTGCGGGTGTCGAGTATGCGGGCGCCGGTCCCGCGCACTGCCTGCACGTAGGCTGCCGTGGCGGTGGCGGTTCCGGACAGGGTTTGCAGGAAATTCAGGGCAGTGCGTTCCGCGGTGACCAGGGCGCGGGCACGGCCGGCCAGGGTGGCCAGCACCGTTCCGCTGGCCACGAAATCGCCTTCGTCGATGCGCCACTGGATCGAGACGCCGGGGTCGAGCATGCGATGGGTGGCATCGAACCAGGGCCGCCCGGCGATCACGGCATCTTCCTTGCACAGCAGGTAAGCGATATCCGCGATGTCCGGCAACAACGCGGCGGTGACGTCGCCACCGCGCACGTCTTCGGCCAATGCCCGGCGGACATCGCCGACGACGATGTCGGGCGGGGGCGCTGACAGGTCGCGGATCATCGTTCCGGGAAATCCGTGAGTTGGGCGGTCGGAATGCCTTCCTCTGCCAGCAGCACCGGAATGCCGTCGTCCACGCGGTAGACGATCTTGCGGTCGCGGGTGACCAGTGCCTCGCGCAGGGCGTCGGTCTGGGCCGAGCCGTCCGCGCGATGCGCGCCGGCCGAGGCGATGGCCAGGTTCAGGCTTTCCAGCCCGCGGGCCTCCAGCAGTGAAAGCGGCTGGCGGGTAACGGGGCAGCACAGGATGTCCAGCAGTTTGCGGTCCATGGGTCCAACGTCGGGTGGCAAGGGGGATAGAATACGTTTTTAGCACCGAGGACGGCCATGACCGCCAATTCGTCCAGCCCCGTGGTGGGGATCGTGATGGGTTCCCGCTCGGACTGGGAAACCATGCAGCACGCGGCGCAGAAGCTGGAGGCGCTGGGGATTCCGCATGAGGTGAAGGTGGTGTCGGCGCACCGCACGCCGGACGTGCTGTTCGCCTATGCCGAATCGGCGGGTGCGCGGGGCCTGCGCGCGATCATTGCCGGCGCGGGCGGCGCGGCGCACCTGCCGGGCATGCTGGCGGCCAAGACGCCGGTGCCTGTATTGGGCGTGCCGGTGCAATCGAAGGCGCTCAACGGGCTGGATTCGCTGCTCTCCATCGTGCAGATGCCGGCCGGCGTGCCGGTGGCCACGTTCGCCATCGGCAATGCCGGCGCGGCCAACGCGGCGCTGTTTGCGGCGGCCCTGCTGGCCCACGACCATCCGCAGGTCGCGGAGGCATTGACGGCGTTCCGCGCGCGCCAGACCGACGACGTCATGGCCAACGACGACCCGCGCAAGTGAGTCGCATGCGATGACGACTGTCGGCATCCTGGGTGGCGGGCAACTGGCCCGCATGCTGGCGCTTTCCGGCGCGCCGCTGGGCTTGCGCTTTCTGGTGCTTGATACGGTCGCCGACGCCTGCGCGGGGCAGTTCGCGCCGATGGTGGTGGGCGACTATCGCGACGAAGGCGCACTGGCGGAGTTTGCCTCGAAGGTGGATGTAGCGACGTTCGACTTCGAGAACGTGCCGGCCGAAAGCGCGGAGTGGCTGAGCGCGCGCGTGCCGGTGTTCCCGAACCCGCGCGCACTGGGCATGGCGCAGGACCGGCTGGTCGAGAAGACGTTGTTCCGCGAACTCGGCATCCCGGTGGGCGATTTCGCCCCGGTATCGTCGCGCGGGGAGCTTGAAGCCGCAGCCGCGCGCATGCGGGGTGCCTGCATCCTCAAGACGCGCCGCCTGGGCTACGACGGCAAGGGCCAGTTCCGCATCAAGAGCCCTGCGGACCTGGACGCGGCATGGGAGGCGCTGGGCGCGCAGGCGACGACGGTGGGTTTGATCGTCGAAGCCTTCATTCCGTTCGAGCGCGAACTTTCCGTGGTGGCCGTGCGCAGCCGCGATGGCGAGTTCCGCGCGTGGCCGCTGACCGAGAACTGGCACGTTGACGGCGTGCTGTCGGCCAGCCTGGCGCCTGCCACCATCGACGGGGCACTGGCCGAGGCGGCGCGCGCGCATGCACGCAGGTTGGCGGAAGCGCTGGATTACGTCGGCGTGCTCGCGCTGGAGTTGTTCCATCACGATGGCCAGTGGCTGGCCAACGAGATAGCACCGCGCGTGCACAACTCGGGCCACTGGACCATTGAAGGCGCGGAAACCTCGCAGTTCCAGAACCACTTGCGCGCCGTGCTGGGCCTGCCGTTGGGCGATACCACCATGTTGGGCCATGCCTGCATGCTCAACTGGATAGGCGAGATGCCCGATGCGGCGGCAGTGTTGGCCGAAGCTTCCGGTCATTGGCACGACTACGGCAAGCTGCCGCGCGCGGGCCGCAAGGTGGGCCATGCGACTTTGCGTGCCGACGATGCTGCGACGCTAGCGCAGGCGCTGACGCGCGTGGGCGCGGCGCTGGGCCGCGAAACGCAGGTTGCTCCGGTCGTTTCGCGGCTGCTCTCCTGTTGACCCTGGGGGGGTAGGAGCGACATGAGTCGCGACGGGTTTGCCGGTAAGGCCCCATCGCGGCCAAG
>CAZLSG010000099.1:0-5942 GCA_964562135.1 uncultured Pseudoxanthomonas sp.
GCTTCGTGCTGGATGCCAGCAGCGAGATCAACGCCAACCCGCTGGACACCAAGGACCACCCCAATGGCGTGTGGATGCTGCCGCCCAGCAACCGCCACGACGAAGCCGACGCGGCGAAGTACCGCGCCATCGGCGAAAGCGACCGGATGACCCTGCGGTTCGTCAAACCGCACCAGGAATGAAATGAAGCATGGTGGATGCCCGGCGCCGGCGCCACGGCCTGGGCTTTCGACGCCACCATGCTTTTGCTTTCCCCGCACCCGCCCTGATGCTGATCGCCTTCAACAAGCCCTATGGCGTGCTGTGCCAGTTCACCGATCGCAGTGAACCGCCGCGACGGACACTGGCGGAATTCGGCCTGCCGGCCGGTGTATACCCGGCTGGCCGGCTGGACTTCGACAGCGAAGGCTTGCTGCTGCTCACCGATGACGGCGACCTGGCCCACCGGCTGACCGACCCGCGCCACAAGCAGCCGAAGACCTACTGGGTGCAGGTGGAGGGCAACCCGGATGCCGGGCAACTGCAAAGCCTGCGCGAAGGCGTGGCATTGAACGACGGCGTCACCCTGCCGGCACAGGCGCGGGAACTGGAATCCCCGCCCGCCCTGTGGCCGCGCGATCCGCCGGTGCGTTACCGGAAGACGGTCCCCGATGCATGGCTGGAGCTGGTCATCCGCGAAGGCCGTAACCGCCAGGTACGGCGGATGACCGCGGCGGCGGGATTGCCGACCCTGCGCCTGGTGCGCGTGGCAATGGGCGCGGTCCGGCTGGATGATCTGGTCCCCGGCGCCTGGCGCGTGGTGCCGCCCTGACGCGGCTTCAGCCGATCATTCGTCTACGGAAGCCGAGGGCGTGTTGATCTTCGGTTTGCGCACACGCGTGGCCGCGCTCTTGCCGGCGCCATCCGCCTTGCGCGCTTCGATGCGGCGGGCCTGGCCCTCGATCGGCGCGGCCTGTGCCGCCTGCTTGCGCTTGCGATACCAGGCGTAGGCAATCAGTCCCACCCCGGCCGCCGCCGCGGCCGTGGCCACGGGGTGGCGGCGGACGAAGCCACCCGTCACCCTCGCCCCGGCTTTCACCGTTCCGAGTGCGGCACCGGTCTTGAGCAGGGTTTCGGCGCTGGGCACGACATTCTTGAAGCTGGCGCCGGCCTGGCTGGCCAGCTCCAGGGCGCGGTCGGTGATGATGGTGAGTCTGCTCATGGCGGTGTCCGGTCGCGGGAGGGGGATGCGCGCGGTGTCCGCAGACACGCGCCAACGACATGCATGTTAGCGCCGATTGCATGCAGCAGCCGTCCCCCGACTGAACGGATTCGCGGATGCTCGACAAACCGTGTCTCGCCCCGCGCCGCATCGGGCCTTCCGCTGCCTGCGGCCCATCACCGTCGCCACGGGGCCGGGTGCCTGTCAGCCATGAACACGCTCAGGTTCCGCGCGGTTTCGCCCGGTGGGTAGCGGTTGCGCTCCATGGGTCGTCGGGCCATGGATGCCGGGGATACCGTCCCTTCATTTCCTTCTTCACTTCCGGATAGGTGCGCTCCCAGAAACCGTGCAGGTCCCGGGTCACCTGCAGGGGCCGCCCACCCGGCGACAACAGGTGCAAGGTCAGCGGCACCCGGCCGTCGGCGATGCGCGGGGTTTGCGCCAGTCCGAACAGTTCCTGCAGTTTCACCGCCAGTACCGGCGGCTGCCCGTGGGCGTATTCGATGCCGCGCTCAAGACCCGACGGCACGGCGATGCGAAGCGGCGCCAGTTGGTCGATGCGTTGCCGCAGCGACCAGTCCAGCGGCGACTTCAAGGCCTCGGCAAGTTCGTTCTCCTGCAAGGCGTCCAGCCGGGTCTTGCCCGCGAAGGCAGGCCGCAGCCAATCGTCCAGGCCTTGCAGCAAGGCTTCATCGGACAGGTCGGGCAGGCCCAGTTCCGGCATCCATTCGCGCAGGCAACGGGCCCGTTCGCGCCATTGCCGCAGCGACTCGCTCCACGGCAAGGCATCCAGGCCCAATTCGCGCACCGCTTCGGCCAACGCCGCCGCGGCCTGCGCCGGATCCACCCGGCCCGCAGGGCGGGACTCCAGCACGATCCGGTCGAAGCGGCTTTCCTTCAAGGCCACCAGGGCGCGGCGGGCCGCATCCCATCGCACCACGTTCTCGCTGGCGAATCGCTGCGGGAATTCGCGCCGCAGGAAAGCTTCGTCCACCGGTGCGGCGCGCTGGATCAGGGCATCGCGGGCTTCATGGCGCAATTCGCTGGCCACCAGCCAGGGTTCGCCGAACAGTCCGCTGTCGTTGAACAGGCGCGCCGTCCTGCCGTTGGCCAAGGTGTAGCGGTGCGGATCGGAAGCATGGCGGGTGGCGATGCGGTCGGGGAAGGCGTGCGAAAGCAGGTCGCCAAGGCGATGGGCCTCCACGTCTTCCGGTGGCGCTGCGTCGCAACGCAGGCGACGACGCCATTGTTTCGCCGCCGCATCAATGACGGCCAAGGCGCTGCGACTGGCCTCCGCCGGCATCCGCGCGTGGCGGAAGGCGGCCAGGGCGCGCCAGCGCGCGGCCAGCGCATCGCCCCCCTGCCGCAGCGGATCGCGGGCCTCGACCAGCGCCGCCAGATCGCAGGCCAGGGCGCGTTCCTGGCCTTCCGGTGCGGACAGCAACATGGCGGCCAGGCGGGGATGCGTCCCCAGCGCCAGCATGCGTCGGCCCAAGGCGGTGATACCGCCCCCGCTTTCCAATGCGCCCAACCGCTGCAACAGGTCGCGGGCCGAGGCCAGCGCGCCCGTGGGCGGCGGATCGACGAAGCGCAGCGAAGCGCTGCCCCAGGCCGCCAATTCCAGCACCAGCCCGGCCAGTTCAACTTGCGCGATCTCCGGCCGGCGCTGCGTTTCCAGCCGCTGCGACTGCGGCCACAACCGATACGCCCAACCTTCGGCCACACGGCCCGCACGGCCTGCGCGCTGGTCGGCCGAAGCCTGCGAAATGGCTACGGTTTCCAGCCGGGAAAAGCCGCTGTTGGGGTCGTAGCGCGGTTCGCGGGCGAGGCCGCTGTCGATGACCACGCGCACTCCGGGCAGGGTGACGGAAGACTCGGCCACGTTGGTGGCCAGGATCACGCGGCGCTGTCCCCGCGCATCCGGCTGCAACACCTCGGCCTGTCGCTCCACCGGCAACTCACCGTGCAGGGCCAGCACGCGAACCCCGGGCGGCAGGACCGTCTCCAGCACGGCTGTCATGCGCGCGATTTCGCGCTGCCCCGGCAGGAACACCAGCACGTCGCCGGGATGCTGCTGCAATGCCTGCTCGACGGCCCGGCGCGCCTGTGTTTCCGGGGTTTCCTCGCGACGCGCCGGGAAGTGGGCGATTTCGACCGCGAATCCGCGTCCCTCGCTGGACAGGCGCGGCGCATCGAGGAACTGCGCCAGCCGCTCGCCATCCAGCGTGGCCGACATCACCACGATCCGCAGGTCTTCGCGCAACTGCGACTGCACGTCCAGCGCCAGCGCCAACCCCAGATCGCCAGCCAGATGACGCTCATGGAATTCGTCGAACAGCAGCGCACCCACGCCTTCCAGCAAGGGATCGTCCTGGATCATCCGGGTCAGGATGCCTTCGGTAACCACCTCGATGCGGGTACGCGCGGAAGTTCTGTTGTCGAAGCGGATGCGATAGCCGACCGTTCCGCCCACCTCCTCGCCCAGCTGCCGCGCCATGAACATCGCCGCGCTGCGAGCGGCCACCCGGCGCGGTTCCAGCATCACGATCTTCCTGCCGTCCAGCCATGCCTCATCCAGCAACGCCAGCGGCACCTGCGTGGTCTTGCCCGCGCCCGGCGGCGCTTCCAGCACCAGGCGCGGGTGCGCGGCAAGCCTGGCCCGGATGGCAGGCAACAGTGGCGCGATGGGGAAGACCGGCAATGACATCCCCACAAGGATAAAGCCAACCCTGTAGGAGCGGCTCTTGGCCGCGATCGCTTTTCACGGTAAAGCCCCATCGCGGCCAAGAGCCGCTCCTACGACGCGGGCCGCGCCTTTAAGCTATGCGCATGGAATTGATCGATATCGGCGCCAACCTCACCCACGACAGCTTCGACCGCGACCGCGATGCGGTGCTGCAACGCGCGCGCGACGCCGGCGTGACGCGGATGATCGTCACCGGCGCCAGCCGCGAGCATTCGCCGAAGGCGCTGGAACTTGCGCAGGCGCATCCCGGGATGCTGTTCGCGACCGCTGGCGTGCACCCGCACCACGCGGTCGAATACACCGACGAATGCGATGCCGAGATGCGCGCCCTGCATGCGCGCCCGGAAGTCGTCGCCGTGGGCGAAACCGGGCTGGACTATTTCCGCGATTTCTCGCCGCGCCCGGCACAGCGCAAGGCCTTCGAGCGCCAGTTGCAGATCGGCGCCGACACCGGCAAGCCGCTGTTCCTGCACCAACGCGACGCGCATGCCGACTTCATGGCGATCATGAAAGACTTCGACGGTCGGCTCGGCCCGGCGGTGGTGCACTGCTTCACCGGCACGCGGGAAGAACTGTTCGACTACCTCGACCAGGACTGGCACGTCGGCATCACCGGCTGGCTCTGCGACGAGCGCCGCGGCGCGCACCTGCGCGAGATCGTGAAGAACATCCCCGCCGACCGGCTGATGGTGGAAACCGACGCGCCCTACCTGCTGCCGCGCACGCTCAAGCCGATGCCGAAGGATCGCCGCAACGAGCCGGCGTTCCTGCCGCACATCGTCGAGGAACTGGCGCGCGACCGCGGCGTCGATGCAGCGACGGCTGCCGCCGCCTCAACCGCAACCGCATCCGCATTCTTCCGGCTTCCGCCGGCCCCACCGTAGGCCGGGGCCACGCCGCCGACGCTGCGCCGCCATCACGCGCGTCGGCCCTGTGCAGCCTCAGCTGCGCAATCCCACGCCCTTCTTCAGCAGCCACAGCCCCAGCGCGCCCAGCGCCGCCACGAAGAACAGCATCAGCGCATAGGCGATCCACAGCGGCACGTCGCTGGTGCCCAGCAGGCCAAAGCGGAACGCGTTGACCATGTAGAAGATCGGATTGGCATGGGTGGCCACCTGCGCCCAGCCCGGCAACAACGCCACCGAATAGAACACGCCGCCAAGATAGGTCAGCGGGGTAAGGATGAAGGTCGGCACGATGGCGATGTCGTCGAACTTCTTGGCATACACCGCGTTGACGAAGCCGGCCAGCGAGAAGATCGTCGCCCCAAGCAGCACGGTGGTCAGGGTGACCAGCGGGTGCGGGATGCGTACGGTGGTGAACAGCATGGCGATGCACAGCACGATCACGCCCACCATCACCCCGCGCAGCACCGCGCCGGCGACATAGCCGCCCAGGATCACCCAGCTCGGCATCGGGCTGACCAGCAGCTCCTCGACATGGCGGCCGAACTTGGCACCGAAGAAACTGGACGAAATGTTGCCGTAGCTGTTCTGGATCACGCTCATCATCACCAACCCGGGGACGATGAATTCCATGTAGCTGAAGCCGCCCATGTCGCCGATGCGCGAACCGATCAGGCTGCCGAAGATCAGGAAGTACAGCACCATGGTGATGGCCGGCGGCACCAGGGTCTGGCTCCAGATGCGCAGGATGCGCATCACCTCGCGACGGACAATGGTGCCCAGCGCGACCAGGTTGCTGTAGCCGGTTTCGTGCGGTTGCGCGCTCATGCCGCCTCCACCTTCTGGCCATTGCCGGTCATGCGCACGAACAGCTCCTCCAGCCGGTTGCTCTTGGTGCGCATCGAACGCACGCGGATGCCGGCGGCATCGAGCGCGGCGAACACGCGGTTGAGATCCATCGCCCTGGGCATGTCGAGGTCCAGCGTGTGGCTGTCGGCGGCACGCAAGCTGGCGCCGGGAATCTCCGGCAGGATGGCCGGCAGCGCGCCTTCGATGTCGAACAGGAAACCCTCGACGTCAAGCTTGGCCA
>CAZLSG010000100.1:0-5927 GCA_964562135.1 uncultured Pseudoxanthomonas sp.
TTGCCCCGCCCATGCCCTTGACCATCTTGCCGGGCACCATCCAGTTGGCCAGGTCGCCCTTGTCGGTGACCTGCATGGCGCCCAGCACGGCCAGGTCGATGTGCCCGCCGCGGATCATGGCGAACGAGTCGTGGCTGCCGAAATAGCTGGCACCCGGCCGCGCGGTCACCGTCTGCTTGCCGGCATTGATCAGGTCGGCATCCACTTCGTCCTCGGCCGGAAACGGGCCGATGCCCAGCAGGCCGTTCTCTGACTGCAGCCAGACATCGAAACCTTCCGGGATATGGTTGGCCACCAGCGTCGGCAGGCCGATGCCCAGGTTCACGTAGGCGCCGTCGGTCAGTTCGCGGGCGGCGCGCTGTGCCATTTCATCGCGGGTCCAGGCCATCAGCGTGCTCCTCCATTGCCGGCCGCACTCACCGTGCGGTTCTCGATGCGTTTCTCGGGATCGGGGTTATGGACGATGCGGTCCACGTAAATGCCGGGCAGATGGACCTGATCAGGATCGAGCGCGCCGATTTCCAGCACTTCCTCCACTTCCACCACGCAGACCTTGCCGGCCATGGCCGCCGCCGGATTGAAGTTGCGTGCCGTCTTGCGGAACACCAGGTTGCCGGCCTTGTCCGCCTTCCATGCCTTGACCAGCGACACGTCCGCCTTCAGCGCGGTTTCCAGCACGTAGTGCTTGCCGTCGAACTCACGCGTTTCCTTGCCTTCGGCCACGATGGTGCCGTAACCGGTGGCGGTGAAGAAGGCGGGAATGCCCGCGCCACCCGCGCGCAGGCGCTCGGCCAGGGTGCCCTGCGGATTGAACTCCAGTTCCAGTTCGCCGGAAAGATACTGGCGTTCGAACTCCTTGTTCTCGCCCACGTAGGACGAAATCATCTTGCGGATCTGCCGGGTTTCCAGCAATTGCCCCAGTCCGAAGCCATCCACCCCGGCATTGTTGGAGATGGCGGTCAGCCCGGTCACGCCGCTGTCGCGCAAGGCGGCGATCAGCGCCTCGGGGATGCCGCACAAGCCAAACCCGCCTACCGCAAGGGTCTGGCCATCGGCCACGATGCCCTCCAGCGCGGCTTCTGCGCTGGGGAACAGTTTGTTCTTGCCCGCGGGAGGCGAAGCGGAGACGACTGTTTCGGCCATGACGGTATCCGTTTCAGGGGGTGGCGGACATTTTACCCTCCGCATCGGCCGGCAACAGGTACTTTAGGACAATGGAAACATCGGCATGCCCGCAAGCATGGATTTGTCCACGTCGTGCCCGGAGACCCTAAACTAGGGGCCATGAAACCGCTCGCACTCGTCACCGCCATCGCGGCCAGCAGCCACGATGAAGACCAGGCCCCCTTGCTGGACGCCTGCCATCGCGCCGGGATCGATGTCCGCTCGCTCGCCTGGGACGACCCTTCCGTGGGCTGGGGCCGTTTTGGCGCCGTGCTGCTGCGTTCACCCTGGGACTATGCCGAGCGGCTGCTGGAATTCCTCGCATGGTGCGAACGCGCGGACAGGACGACGACCCTGCTGAATCCATTGCCGGTCATCCGCTGGAATACCGACAAACGCTACCTGGCCGACCTGGCCGGTGCGGGCGTACCCGTCATCCCATGCACGTTCATTGCCCCCGACACCGAGCCGATGGAAGCCCTGCAGGATTTCCTTGCGCAACACGTGGCGGCGGAATTCGTGGTGAAACCTGTGGTCGGCGCCGGCGCGCGCGATGTCCAGCGCTACACACGCGACCAGGAATTCGCCGCAGGCAACCATCTGGCGCGCCTGCTGGACGAGTACCGCCAGGTGCTATTGCAGCCCTACCTGCCAAATGTCGACACGGAAGGCGAAACCGCGCTGATCTACTTCGATGGCCAATTCAGCCACGCGATCCGCAAGGCAGCCCTGTTGAGGCCGGGCGAAGCAGCCAGCAAGGCCCCGTTCGCCACCGGCGACATTTCAACCCGGGAGGCCACCGACGCCCAGCGCAAGGTGGCCGAACAGGCACTGGCCGCCACTGCGCGCCTGTTCAAACTCGACCGCCCGCTGCCCTATGCCCGCATCGACCTGATCCCGGACCAGAGTGGGGCGCCGCGCTTGCTGGAACTGGAGCTGACGGAACCGTCCCTGTTCCTGCGGCATGCGCCGGAAGCCGCCGACCGTTTCGCCTCGGTGCTGGCCACGTGGTTGACGGAGGCTGCTGCCCCTGCCCGCAGGGAATACGCCTGACCAGCACCCGGAGGACCGCACGCGGTTGCGCCAGGAAGATCGTGCTCAACCCTTCGGCGCTGCAAGCTCACCCATCACGCGCGCCAATCCCTGCCGCCAATCCGGCAACATGATGCCGAATTCGGACTGCAGGCGCGTCACGTCCAATCGCGAACTGGCCGGCCGTTTGGCGCGGGTCGCATATTCGGACGTCGGAATCGGCACTACCCGCGGGTGCCGTTCGATCAGGCCGCTTGCCTGCGCTTCCTCGAAGATGGCTTCGGCGAAACCGTACCAACTGGTTTGCCCTGATGCCGTCAAATGCCAGGTGCCGGAACGTTCCCCAAGCTGCCGCAGGATCTCCGCCGTGACATCCGCGATCAGTGCCGCCGCCGTCGGCGTGCCGATCTGGTCGGACACGACTTTCAATTCATCGCGCTCTGCTCCCAGCCTCAGCATCGTGCGCAGGAAGTTCCTGCCATGCGAGGCATACACCCATGCGGTACGCAGGATCAGGTGCCGGCAACCAGAAGCGCGGATCGCTTCCTCGCCGGCCAGCTTGCTGGCGCCATAGATACCCAGCGGAGCGGTCGGATCATCCTCGCGGTACGGGCGCGCGCCTCTGCCATCGAAGACATAGTCCGTCGAATAATGCACCAGCAGGATGCCATGCCGGGCACAGGCTCCTGCGAGTTCAGCCGGCGCCAGGGCATTGGCGCAAAATGCGGCCTCGACATCGTCCTCGGCATTGTCCACCGCCGTGTAGGCCGCGGCATTGACAATCACATCCGGCGCAATGCGCTCGACCAATCCCGGCAGCGAAGCCGGATGGCCGAAATCGGCGCTTTCGCACCCCGTGCCGTCCTCCAGCCTGCCGTTGCGCGTGGCGCATGTCACCTTGCCCAATGCAGCCAGGCTGCGCCTCGCTTCGTGGCCCACCTGGCCATTCGCGCCGAACAGCAGGATTTTCATTCGGCAAAAACCGGCAACCGCTCCGGGTCCACGTCGGAAAGAAACGGCGCCTTCGCATCCCTGTCCGACAACAACGGCTCGCTGACCGGCCAATCGATGCCGATATCGGCATCGTCCCAGCGCACATTGGCGTCATGCTCCCGGCAGTAGACATCGGTGCACAGATAGCTGAACAGCGCGCGCTCGGACAGCACGGCAAAGCCATGGGCAAACCCTTCCGGGATCCAGAGCTGGCGCCTGTTTTCCGCGCCAAGCACTACCGCCGTCCAGCGCCCGAAATGCGGCGAACCACGGCGGATATCGACAACCACGTCATAGACTTCGCCTTCCAGCACGCTGACCAGCTTGCCCTGCGGCCTGGGCCACTGGTAATGCAGGCCACGCAATACGCCCCTCGATGACGAAGACACATTGCTCTGCACGAACTTCGCAGGAAGACCGAGACCACCGTAACGCTGCGCATTCCAATTCTCGAAGAAGAAACCGCGCCCGTCGCCGTGAACCACCGGCTCTATGACCACGCAACCGGGCAATTCCGTTTCGACGACCTTCATTTCACCACGCCCCGCCTGAGCAGCGTCAGCAGGTACTGCCCATAATTGTTCTTGGCCAACGGGGCCGCAAGGCGCTCCACCTGGGCCGCATCTATCCAGCCGTTGCCGTAGGCGATTTCCTCGGGGCAGGCCACCTTCAAGCCCTGTCGTGCCTCAATGGTCTCGATGAAGTTGGAAGCTTCCAGCAACGATTGATGGGTGCCGGTATCGAGCCATGCGAAACCTCGGCCCAGGCGTTCGAGCCGCAACGCCCCGTCTTGCAGGTAGCGCTTGTTGAGATCGGTGATTTCAAGTTCTCCACGCGCCGACGGCTTCAACGCCGCGGCATACTCGCTGGCGCGCCCGTCGTAGAAATACAGGCCGGTCACCGCATAGTTGGATTTGGGCAACGCCGGTTTCTCGTCCAGGCCAACCACCTTGCCCTGCGGATCGAATTCGGCCACGCCGTAGCGTTCGGGATCGTTGACCCAATAACCGAACACGGTGGCACCCTGGTCACACCCATCGGCACGCTTGAGCCTGTCTGTCAGGCCATGGCCATAAAAAATGTTGTCCCCCAGGACCAGGCAACTCGGTCCGTCATCGACGAAATCGCGCCCGATCACATACGCCTGCGCCAGGCCATCCGGGCTGGGCTGCACCGCATACTCGATGCGCATGCCCCATTGCGAGCCATCGCCAAGCAGGGCCTGGAAGAGCGCCTGCTCATGCGGCGTGTTGATCACCAGCACTTCGCGCATGCCCGCCAGCATCAGCACGCTGAGCGGGTAATAGATCATGGGCTTGTCGTAGACCGGCAGCAGCTGCTTGCTGATGCTGCGCGTGATCGGATACAGGCGCGTACCGGATCCACCGGCCAGAATGATGCCTTTGCGTGTCGTCATGTCGTTCCTGTCCACCTCATGCGACGGTTCCGATTCTTTCCAGGCGATAGCTGCCGTCAAGCACGCGCCTGACCCAGGCCTGGTTTCCCAGATACCAGTCCACCGTTTCGGTGATGCCCCGTTCGAACGTGTATTCCGGCATCCAGCCAAGTTCGCTCTTCAGTTTGGAGGCATCGATCGCGTAGCGCCGGTCATGGCCGGGACGGTCGGCGACGAACGTGATCTGGCTTTCCCGTGACTGCGCATCCCCGCGCGGGCGGCGTTCGTCCAGCAGCCGGCAAATGGCTTTCACCACGTCGATGTTCCGCTTTTCCGAATCGCCGCCAACATTGTAGGTTTCACCCACGCGGCCACGCCCGAGCACCGCGCCAATGGCCGCGCAATGATCGCGGACATACAACCAGTCGCGCACCTGCCGGCCATCGCCATAGACAGGCAACGGTTCACCCGCAAGCGCCTTGGCAATCACCAGCGGAATGAGTTTTTCCGGAAAATGGTAGGGCCCGTAGTTGTTCGAGCAATTGGTGGTCAGCGTCGGCAGGCCATAGGTGTGGTGGAAGGCACGCACCAAGTGATCGGAGGCCGCCTTCGATGCCGAATATGGCGAGTTGGGTGCGTAAGGGGTGGTCTCGGTGAACCTGCCGGTTTCGCCCAACGCGCCGTAGACCTCATCGGTGGACACATGAAGGAAGCGAAAAGCCTCGCGCACCTCGTGGCGCAGGCCCTTCCAGTAGTCGCGCGCAGCCTCCAGCAACGCCAGGGTGCCGACCACGTTGGTCTGGATGAAGGCGGACGGTCCATCTATCGAACGGTCCACATGGCTTTCCGCAGCGAAATTGACCACTGCATCCGGCCGGTGCTCAGCCAGCAAACGGGTGACCAGCGCCCTATCGCCAATGTCCCCATGCACGAAAACATGATCCGGATTGCCCTCCAGGGACGACAATGTATCCAGATTGCCCGCATAGGTCAGCGCGTCCAGGTTGACCACGCGGATGCCGCGCGACACAGCGTCCAGCACGAAATTCCCGCCTATGAACCCGGCTCCGCCGGTAACCAGCCATGTTGGCACGCCTGCTCTCCTAAACCTTTGCCAGCACCGGGTACCCTGAACGGCATCCTGAAGTCCAGGCTTCAAACAGGCCAGAACTATAACCGAGCCTTGGCTCGCACAGATTGGCACCTCAGGCTAAAATCGCGGGGTATTCCGCCCTATTGGCGGGCACGCCCCCAGCAGCCCCAAGGAACTCCCGCAGAATGAAGATACTCGTCGCCTACAAGCGCGTGGTGGACTTCAACGTCCGCATCCAGGTCAAGCCGG
>CAZLSG010000101.1:0-5821 GCA_964562135.1 uncultured Pseudoxanthomonas sp.
ATCGCGGCGGCGTGGCTGTTCCTGCATCCCACGCAGTACGGGCTGGAGTTCCCCAGGGTGGACGCGAAACCCGCGCAATTGCGATTGGCCAAGGAGACCAGCATCTACGAGCTGACCATCTGCCTGGGCAACGGCGGCACCCGCGAGGGCTTCATGCGCGCGCTGCGCAACCTCAATCCGCGCTACCAGGCCGACGCCTGGATCCCGGCCGGCACCGTGCTCAAGGCGAATGCAAAGATCGCGAATCTTTACAGCCGCCATTGCGTGCAGGGACCGCGCGCCGACCTGGCGCGCACGCTGGTCAACGCGGATGTCAGCCAGGCCATCGTGCGGGCATCCGGCGTGGTGTCGGTGGGCGATGCCACGCCGCTGCAAGTGCCGGCCCCCGCCGCCGTGCCCAGGCCGGCGCCCGCGCGCACTTATCGCGTAGCCAAGGGCGATACGCTTGGAAGGATCGCGCAGCGCCACCAATGCAACCTGCAGCAACTGGCGCGCGCCAACAACATCCGCGGCCCGGCCTATGCGGTACGCCAGGGGCAGTCGATCAGACTGACAGGCTGCAAGTGAGCTCGCAGGCACCCTGCAGCGGATTGAATTCGAGGTTTGGCGGCCTGCCCGGTGCCCGCATGATCATGTAGGAGCGGCTCTTGGCCGCGACGAGGCTTTACCGCGGAAAGCAATCGCGGCCAAGAGCCGCTCCTACAGAAGCGTGGCGAGCCTTTGTCCAAGCCGTACCGGCGATTCGGCGCGCAGCTTCGGTGCCATTTCGGCCACGCCGGGAGGCAGCAGGACGATGACGGTGGAGCCGTAGTTGAATCTCGCCATCTCCTCGAACCGGTCCAGCACGATGCCCTCGCCCCGGTAATTCTTCCGGGTGATCGTGCCGGCATAGCGGGGGATTTCCACGCCGCTCCACACCGTTTCCACGCCGGAAACCAGCAGGGCGCCGACCATTACCGAGACCATCGGGCCGAACTCCGTGTCGAAATGGCAGACCAGCCTTTCGTTGCGGGCGAACAGGCGTGGCACGTTGGCCACCGCATCGGTGCCCACGCTGAACAACCGGCCCGGGATATGCACGGTTTCCAGCAAGGTTCCGCGCCAGGGCATGTGGACGCGGTGGTAGTCGCGCGGCGAGAGGTACACGGTGGCGAACAGGCCGTTGGTGAACGGCTTGGCCGCGATGCCGTCTCCCAGCAGTTCGGCGGCGGTGAACGACTGCCCCTTGGCCTGGAAGATGCGGCCGTCCTGGATGTCGCCGCATTGGCTGATATGCCCGTCGGCCGGCATCAGCAATGCTCGCGGATCGGGGTCGGTCTCCCGTGCGCCGGGTTTCAGGGCGCGGGTGAAGAAGGCATTGAACGTGGGATAGGCAGTGGGGTCGGGTTCGGCGGCCTCGGACAGGTCCACGTCGAACTTCCTGACCACCGTGTCGATCAGCCGCTGCTTCAGCCATGGGCGCGGCGAGTAGGCCAGTCGCCGTGCCAGCGAGGACAGCAAGCGGTGCGGCAGCACGTAGGTCAGCGAAGTGAGCAGGCTCATGGCGCGGACGCCTCGGTCAGCGCGCGCAGGTCCGCGGCGATGGCGGCGGGATCGAAGGGCGGCCGGATCAGCCCGGCCATCCGCCCCTGCGGGTCCAGCACGGCGATGGCCGAGGAGTGGTCCATGCTGTAGTCGTTCGGGTTTTCCCCGTATCCCCGGCCCGGCACCTTCATGAACACGAAGCCCAGCGATTTGGCGAAGTTTTCCAGCGTCGCTTCGTCGGCGGTGGCGGCCAGCGTGTCCGGATGGAAGGCGTGGGCGTATTCGCCGATGCGGGCGGGCGCATCGCGTTCCGGGTCCACCGAAACGAACAGCACGCGCGGACGCAGCGATTCGGGCAGGTCGTCCCAGGTCTTCTGCGCCATGGCCAGTTCCGCCAGCGTGGTGGGGCAGATGTCCGGGCAGAAGGTGAAGCCCAGGAAGACCAGGCTCCAGTGGCCGTTGAGCTCGCCGGAGGCCAGCGGGGTGCCGTCGGACTGGCGCAGCGAGAAGGGCGGCAATTCGCGGGGTTGCGGGAACATCGTCACGGTCTGCATCGCCGGCCATGGACTGGCTGCCGGCGTGGCGGGGCCAAAGACTTTCTGCGCCGCCAGCAGGCCCAGACCCGCGGCGACCGCGATGATCAGGATGAGGCCGATTTTCCTGTTGAACATGCGAAGCTTCCCGACGACGAGTCGCCATGATACCGGCGTCGCCGCGGCCATGCCCCTATAATCGCCGCACAACCCGCCCCAAAGCCTTGCCATGACTGCCGAAACGGCCGACGAACTGCTCACCATCATCGACCTGATCCGCTATGGCGCCAGCCGCTTCAACGCGGCGGGCCTGACCTTCGGCCACAGCTACGACAATGCGGTGGACGAAGCGACCTTCCTGGTCCTGCACACGCTGCACCTGCCGCACGACATCGGCCCGGCCTACGGGCAGGCGCGGGTGACCGCGCGGGAAAAGGGCGAAGTGCTGGCCCTGATCCAGCGCCGCATCGACGAGCGCCTGCCCATTGCCTACCTGACCGGCGAGGCCTGGTTCGCCGGCCTGAGTTTCAAGAGCGACGCGCGCGCGCTGGTGCCGCGCTCGCCCATTGCGGAACTGATCGAGGCCGGTTTCGAGCCGTGGCTGGGCGGTCGCGAGGTCAATCACGCGCTGGACCTGTGCACGGGTTCCGGTTGCATCGCCATCGCCATGGGCCATTACAACCCCGACTGGCAGGTGGACGGCGTGGACATCAGCGACGATGCGCTGGCGCTGGCGACAGAGAACAAGGAGCGCCTGCACGCCTCCAACGTGGACCTGGTCAAGTCGGACCTGTTCAGCGGACTGTCGGGCCGCCATTACGACCTGATCGTCACCAATCCGCCCTACGTCACCAACGACGAAACCGATGCGCTGCCGAAGGAGTATTCGCACGAGCCGGAACTGGGCCTGCGCGCGGGCGACGATGGCCTGGACCTGGTGCTGAAGATCCTGCGCGATGCCCCGCTGCACCTGAGCCGAGACGGCCTGCTGATCTGCGAAGTGGGCGAATCGGAACGCGCGCTGGTGAAGCTGCTGCCGGACGTGGAATTCGCCTGGATCGAGTTCAAGGTGGGGCAGATGGGCATCTTCGCGGCGGAGTGCGCCGAACTGATCGCGCACAACGCGCGCATCCGCGAACTGGCCGACGCGCGCGGATGAGCGACCACAGCCAGGGCACACCGTGAATACATTCGGCCATCTGTTCCGCGTCACCACCTTCGGCGAATCGCACGGGCCGGCCATCGGCTGCGTGATCGACGGCTGCCCGCCCGGGCTGGAGATCGCGCCGGAAGAATTCCGCCACGACCTGGAGCGCCGGGCCACCGGCAAGTCCCGGCATACCTCCGCACGCCGCGAGGCCGACGAGGTCGAAATCCTCAGTGGCGTCTACGAAGGCCGTACCACCGGCACGCCCATCGCATTGTTGATCCGCAACACCGACCAGCGCAGCAAGGACTACACCAACATCGCCGCGCAGTTCCGTCCCGGCCATGCCGACTATGCCTACTGGCAGAAGTACGGCATCCGCGACCCGCGCGGTGGCGGGCGTTCTTCCGCGCGCGAGACCACCATGCGCGTGGCCGCGGCGGTGATCGCCAAGAAGTGGCTGGCCGGGCGTTTCGGCGTGAGCGTGCGCGGCCACCTGGCGCAGATCGGCGACATCGTGCCGCGCGCGCATGACTGGAGCGTGGTGGAAGACAACCCGTTCTTCTGGCCGGATGCGGTGCAGGTGCCGGAACTGGAAAGCTACATGGACGCGCTGCGCAAGTCCGGCGATTCGGTGGGCGCGAAGGTCGTCGCCGTGGCCGACGGCGTGCCGCCGGGCTGGGGCGAGCCGATCTACGGCAAGCTCGACGGCGAACTCGCCGCGGCCATGATGTCGATCAACGCGGTGAAGGGCGTGGAGATCGGCGACGGTTTCGCCTCGGTGGCGCAGAAAGGCACCGGACACCGCGACGTGATGACGCCGGCCGGCTTCCTGTCCAACCATGCCGGCGGGGTGCTCGGTGGCATCAGCACCGGGCAGCAGGTGGCGGTGTCGGTGGCATTCAAGCCGACCTCCAGCCTGCGCCTGCCGGTGGAAGGCGTGGACGTGGACGGCAACGTGGCGGATATCGTCACCACCGGCCGTCACGACCCCTGCGTGGGTATCCGCGCCACGCCGATCTGCGAGGCGATGCTGGCATTGGTTTTGATGGACCAGGCGCTGCGCCACCGCGCGCAATGCGGCGACGTGGGCGACGTGTCGCCGCGCATCCCGCCGTCCGTCGATGGCTGAGCCGCGGCCCCGGGTCTGGGTGTCGCAGCCGCTGTTCGACGACATCGTCGCGCGGCTGGAGGAATATTTCGAAGTCATCGCCACGCGCGAAGTCACGGCGTGGTCGCCGGAGCAGGTAGCGTCGGCGCTGCGCGAGGCCGATGGTGCGGTGGTGACCCTCAACGAACGCATCGGCGAACAGGAGACCACGGGCGCTGCCCGCCTGCGCGCCATCGCCAATGTCGGCGTCGGCTACAACAACCTGGACATTCAAGCGCTCACGGCGCGCGGCATCGTCGCCACCAACACCCCGGACGTGTTGACCGAAACCACCGCCGACATGGCGTTCGCGTTACTGATGGCGGCGGCGCGGCGCGTCACCGAAGGCGAGCGCTGGCTGCGCGAAGGCCGCTGGACGCAATGGTCGTTCGACGCCCTGCTGGGCGTGGACGTGCACGGCAGCACGCTGGGCATCCTGGGCATGGGCCGGATCGGGCAGGGTATCGCGCAACGTGGCGCGCGCGGGTTCGGCATGCGCGTGCTGTACCACAACCGCAGCCGCCTGCCCGAAAGTATCGAACGCAACTGTCGTGCCCGGCATGTCGACTTCGCTACACTGCTGGCCGAGGCGGACCATCTGGTGCTGGTGCTGCCGTATTCGCCCGCCACCCGCCACATCATCGACGCCGCTGCCCTCGTGAAAATGAAGTCCACCGCAACGCTCGTCAATATCGGACGCGGCGGCCTGGTCGACGAGGAGGCGCTGGCGGACGCGCTGGCCGCAGGAAGGCTGTTCTCCGCCGGGCTGGACGTGTTCGAAGGCGAGCCTGCCATCAATCCGAGGCTGCTGGCACTGCGCAACGTGGTGCTCACGCCGCACGTCGGCAGCGCCAGCCTGGCCACGCGGCGGGCGATGGCGACACGGGCGGTCGACAACCTGGTCGCCGCGTTGGGCCATGGTCCGGATGCCGGCAATCCGCCGACGCCGGTCAATGCCGTTGGCATCGCCGGCATGGGCGCCAAAACCATCGCGCGCAAACGCTAGGGAACCCCGCGGTCAAGCCCCGGAGGTTCCCCGAACCCGGTCCGCAGTTCCCGTTCGCATCCCTACATCCAGAATCGAGCAGAAGAACCGAACTATGAGCAACGAAAACCGCAAGTTCAACGTCGCCATCGTGGGCGCCACCGGCGCCGTGGGCGAAACCATGCTGGCCATCCTGGCCGAGCGCGACTTCCCGATCGGCGCCCTCTATCCGCTGGCCTCCGAGCGTTCCGCTGGTGGCGACGTGCAGTTCAGGGGCAGGGACGTCACCGTGCTGGACCTGGCCACCTTCGATCCGTCGGGCGTGGACATCGCGCTTTTCTCCGCCGGTGGCGGTGTATCCAAGGAGTACGCGCCTAAGTTTGCCGCTGCCGGCGCTGTGGTGATCGACAATTCCTCGGCCTTCCGCTACGACGACGACGTGCCGCTGGTGGTCAGCGAAGTGAACCCGGAGCAGGTGCAGA
>CAZLSG010000102.1:0-5760 GCA_964562135.1 uncultured Pseudoxanthomonas sp.
ACAACATCCTGTCGCCGGCCAACGGCGAGCCGATCATCGTGCCGTCGCAGGACGTGGTGCTGGGCCTGTACTACATGACCCGCGCGCTGGAGAACAAGGCGGGCGAGGGCATGGTGTTCGCCAACATCGCCGAAGTGAAGCGTGCCTACGACAACCGCGCGGTGCAGCTGCACGCCAAGGTCAAGGTGCGCATCAGCGAGACCGTGATCGCCGAGGACGGCGACAGGCAGCGCCAGACCGGGATCGTCGAGACCACCGTGGGCCGTGCCCTGCTGGCCGAGATCCTGCCGGAAGGCCTGCCGTTCGCGCTGGTCAACACCGAGCTCAACAAGAAGGCCATCAGCCGCCTGATCAACTCCTGCTACCGCCAGCTCGGCCTGAAGGATACGGTGGTGTTCGCCGACAAGCTGATGTACACCGGCTTCGCCTACGCGACTCGCGCCGGCGTGTCGATCGGCATCGACGACATGCTGATCCCGGACGAGAAGAAGGGCATCCTGACCGAGGCCGAGGCCGAGGTGCTGGAAATCCAGGAGCAGTACCAGAGCGGCCTGGTCACCGCCGGCGAGCGCTACAACAAGGTGGTCGACATCTGGTCGCGCACCAACGAACGCATCGCCAAGGCGATGATGGACACCATCGGCACCGAGAAGGTGGTCAATGCCAAGGGCGAGACCATCGACGAGAAGTCGATGAACTCGCTGTACATCATGGCCGACTCCGGCGCACGTGGTTCGCAGGCGCAGATCCGCCAGCTGGCCGGCATGCGCGGCCTGATGGCGCGTCCGGACGGCTCGATCATCGAAACGCCCATCAAGGCCAACTTCCGCGAAGGCCTGAACGTGCAGGAGTACTTCAACTCCACCCACGGCGCGCGCAAGGGCCTGGCCGATACCGCGTTGAAGACGGCGAACTCGGGTTACCTGACCCGTCGCCTGGTCGACGTGGCGCAGGACGTGGTGATCACCGAGATCGATTGCGATACCGCCCACGGCCTGACCATGACCCCGATCGTCGAGGGCGGCGACGTGGTCGAGCCGCTGCGCGAGCGCGTTCTGGGCCGCATCGTGGCCGAGGACGTGTTCCTGCCGGGCAACGACGAGGATCCCATCGTCACCCGCAATACCCTGCTGGACGAAGCCTGGGTGCAGAAGCTGGAAGATGCGGGCGTGCAGTCGATCAAGGTGCGCTCCACCATCACCTGCGAATCCGAATTCGGCGTTTGCTCGCTGTGCTACGGCCGCGATCTGGCGCGCGGGCATACCGTCAACATCGGTGAAGCGGTGGGTGTCATCGCCGCGCAGTCGATCGGCGAGCCCGGCACCCAGCTGACCATGCGTACCTTCCACATCGGCGGCGCGGCTTCGCGTGCGGCGGCGGTGGACAACATCACGGTCAAGACCACCGGTTCGGTCAAGTTCAACAACCTCAAGTTCGTGGAACATGCCGGCGGTCACCTGGTGGCGGTTTCCCGCTCGGGCGAACTGTCCGTGCTGGATGGCCATGGCCGCGAGCGCGAGCGCTACAAGCTGACCTACGGTGCGACCATCAATGCCAAGGACGGTGATGCCGTCACCGCGGGCCAGACCGTCGCCAGCTGGGATCCGCACAATCACCCGATCGTGTCGGAAGTGGCCGGCTTCGTGCGCTTCGTCGACTTCGTCGACGGCATCACCGTGATCGAGAAGACCGACGAGCTGACCGGCCTGGCCTCGCGCGAGATCACCGATCCCAAGCGCCGCGGTTCGGCCGGCAAGGACCTGCGTCCGGTCGTGCGCATCGTCGACAAGAGTGGCAAGGATCTGAACATCCCGGGCACCGACCTGCCCGCACAGTACCTGCTGCCGCCACGCTCGATCGTCAACCTCCAGGACGGCGCCCCGGTGGGCGTGGGTGACGTGGTCGCCAAGATCCCGCAGGAAGCGTCCAAGACCCGCGACATCACCGGCGGTCTGCCGCGCGTGGCCGATCTGTTCGAGGCCCGCAAGCCCAAGGATCCGGCGATCCTGGCCGAGCGCTCGGGCATCATCAGCTTCGGCAAGGACACCAAGGGCAAGCAGCGCCTGATCATCAAGGACACCGACGGGTCCGAGCACGAGGAGCTGATTCCCAAGTTCCGCCAGATCATCGTGTTCGAAGGCGAGCACGTGGCCAAGGGCGAAACCATCGTGGACGGCGAGCCGAGTCCGCAGGACATCCTGCGCCTGCTGGGCGTGGAACCGCTGGCGGCCTACCTGGTCAAGGAAATCCAGGACGTCTATCGCCTGCAGGGCGTGAAGATCAACGACAAGCACATCGAGGTCATCACCCGCCAGATGCTGCGCAAGGTCGAGATCACCGACGCAGGCAATTCCCGCTTCCTGGCGGGCGAGCAGGTCGAAAAGCAGCGCATGCTGGACGAAAACGCCAAGGTGTTGGCCCGCAACGAACTGCCGGCCCGGTCCGAGCCGGTCCTGCTGGGCATCACCAAGGCGTCGCTGGCGACCGAGTCGTTCATCTCGGCGGCCTCCTTCCAGGAGACCACCCGGGTGCTGACCGAGGCTGCCGTGCGCGGTACCCGCGACAACCTGCGTGGCCTGAAGGAAAACGTCATCGTCGGCCGCCTGATCCCGGCGGGTACCGGGTTGGCCTACCACAACCAGCGCCGCCGCAACGCCTCGGGCTTGACGGAATCGGAAATCCAGGCGCTTTCCGGCACCGGCGATGCGCCGGCACCGGAGCCTGCGGTGGCCGAATCCCCGGCCGAGCCGGCAGGCGAGTAACAAGGGCGGCATTGGTCCCTTTCAGGCTTCGGCCGAAGGGGCATGGGGCGGGAACAGGAAGTTCCCGCCGTTTTGAAGCGCAGGTCCTGGATGGCCGGGCAGGCAAGGACGTCGGTTGACGTGCTTGCAACAGACCCGCTATACTTTTCTGTCTCGGTGGGCCGTTCTGGCCTGCCGTTGTTATTCACGCGCCAAGGCCGCCGGCCTGGCCTCAATATCAAGAAGTCATAACGAAGATGGCAACGATCAATCAGTTGGTCCGCAAGCCGCGGCAAGCGGCCACCTACAAGAGTGCCTCGCCGGCGCTGGAAAAATGCCCGCAGCGCCGTGGCGTCTGCACGCGCGTCTACACCACCACGCCGAAGAAGCCGAACTCGGCGCTCCGCAAGGTGGCCAAGGTGCGCCTGACCAATCAGGAAGAGGTCATCAGCTACATCGGTGGCGAAGGCCACAACCTGCAGGAGCACTCGGTTGTACTGGTGCGCGGTGGACGCGTGAAGGACCTTCCGGGCGTGCGCTACCACACGGTTCGCGGCGCGCTTGACGCATCCGGGGTGGCCAAGCGCCGCCAGGGCCGCTCCAAGTATGGCGCCAAGCGCCCGAAGGCTTGAGGAATAGACCATGTCACGTAAAGGTTCCGCCCCCCAGCGCACCGTCCTGCCCGATCCCAAGCACGGCAGCCAGACCATCGCGCGCTTCATCAACATGATCATGCTCAGCGGCAAGAAGTCGGTCGCCGAGAAGATCGTCTACGGTGCCATGGACGTCATCGGCGAGAAGAATCCCAACGCCCTTGAGCTGGTCGAAAAGGCGCTGGACAACGTTTCTCCCACCGTCGAGGTAAAGTCCCGCCGTGTCGGTGGCGCTACTTACCAGGTGCCGGTCGAGGTGCGTTCGTCCCGCCGCATGGCGCTGGCGATGCGCTGGCTGATCGAATCCGCACGCAAGCGCGGTGAAAACTCCATGCCGCGCAAGCTGGCGGCCGAACTGCTGGATGCTTCCGAAAACCGCGGTGGCGCAATCAAGAAGCGCGAAGAAACCCATCGCATGGCGGAAGCCAACAAGGCCTTCGCCCACTACCGCTGGTGATTGTTCCGCTCCCTGGTTTCCAGGGGCTGAATCCTGCCGGCCTGTGCCGCCCTTGGCGCGCGGGCCTCCGAAAGCCGCCGCATGGCGGCGTTCGGCCATCAACGGAACCGTAGTTCCTGCAAGTGGCTCGTGTCGTTCGCGGGTCTTCCATATCAGATCAAAAGAGAGACTGTCGTGGCTCGCACCACTCCCATCGAGCGTTACCGCAACTTCGGCATCATGGCGCACATCGACGCCGGCAAGACCACCACGTCCGAGCGCATCCTGTTCTACACCGGCAAGAGCCACAAGATCGGTGAAGTGCATGATGGCGCCGCCACCATGGACTGGATGGAGCAGGAGCAGGAGCGCGGCATCACCATCCAGTCCGCGGCAACCACCGCGTTCTGGAAGGGCATGGACAAGTCCCTGCCGGAACACCGCTTCAACATCATCGACACCCCCGGGCACGTCGACTTCACCATCGAAGTGGAGCGCTCGCTGCGCGTGCTCGATGGCGCGGTGTTCGTGCTGTGCGCCGTGGGTGGCGTGCAGCCGCAGTCCGAGACCGTGTGGCGCCAGGCCAACAAGTACCAGGTTCCGCGCATCGCGTTCGTCAACAAGATGGACCGCACCGGCGCGAATTTCTACAAGGTCCGCGACCAGCTCAAGGCCCGCCTGGGCGCCGTGCCGGTGCCGATGCAGGTGCCGGTCGGCGCCGAGGACGGCTTCGAGGGCGTGGTCGACCTGCTGAAGATGAAGGCGATCCACTGGGATGTCGCCTCGCAGGGCCTGAACTTCGAATACCGCGACATCCCGGCCGAATTGCAGTCCCAGGCCGAAGAGGCGCGCGCCTTCATGGTCGAGTCCGCGGCCGAAGCCAGCGAAGAGCTGATGGACAAGTACCTCGAGGGCGGCGAGCTTTCCGAGGAAGAGATCGTCAATGGCCTGCGCGAGCGCACGCTGAAAACCGAAATCGTGCCGATGTACTGCGGCTCCGCGTTCAAGAACAAGGGCGTGCAGGCCATGCTGGACGGCGTGATCAACCTGCTGCCGTCGCCGGTCGACGTGCCCGCCGTTCGTGGCGTGGATGTCGACGACGAGAGCAAGGAGCTGACCCGCGAATCCAGCGACAAGGCCCCGTTCTCCGCGCTGGCGTTCAAGATCATGACCGACCCGTTCGTGGGCTCGCTGACGTTCTTCCGCGTCTATTCGGGCACGCTCAACGCAGGCGACCAGGTGCTGAACTCGGTCAAGGGCAAGAAGGAGCGCATCGGCCGCCTGTTGCAGATGCACTCCAACAACCGCGAAGAGATCAAGGAAGTGCTGGCCGGCGACATCGCCGCGGCCGTGGGCCTGAAGGACGTCACCACCGGCGACACCCTGTGCTCGCAGGACGACCCGATCGTGCTCGAGCGCATGAGCTTCCCGGAGCCGGTGATCTCGATGGCGGTCGAGCCGAAGACCAAGTCGGACCAGGAAAAGATGGGCCTGGCCCTGGGTCGCCTGGCGCAGGAAGATCCCTCGTTCCGCGTCAAGACCGACGAGGAGTCCGGCCAGACCATCATCTCGGGCATGGGCGAACTGCACCTGGACATCATCGTCGACCGCATGAAGCGCGAGTTCAACGTCGAGGCCAACGTCGGCAAGCCGCAGGTGGCCTACCGCGAGACGATCCGTTCGAGCGACGTCAAGTCGGACTACAAGCACGCCAAGCAATCCGGCGGCAAGGGCCAGTACGGCCACGTCGTGATCGAGCTGTCGCCGCTGACTGCCGAAGACCGCGTGAAGCATGCCGACGACATCAAGGACGACTTCCTGTTCATCAACGAGATCACCGGCGGCGTGATCCCGAAGGAATACATCCCCTCGGTCGAAAAGGGCATGCGCGAAACCATCACCAGCGGTCCGCTGGCCGGCTTCCCGGTCG
>CAZLSG010000103.1:0-5329 GCA_964562135.1 uncultured Pseudoxanthomonas sp.
TCAACTCGCCGGGGTGCTTAGCTCAGCGGTAGAGCGTCTCCTTTACACGGAGAGGGTCGGGGGTTCGAAACCCTCAGCACCCACCACAAGCACCAAGGCAAGCGTCTACAAAGCGGAGTGGTAGTTCAGTCGGTTAGAATGCTGGCCTGTCACGCCGGAGGTCGCGGGTTCGAGTCCCGTCCACTCCGCCACTTGTCCCGGAAAGCCCGCTTCGATGCGGGCTTTCTGCTGTATGCCTCCACATCGCCGGCACGCTAGACTGGCCGGCTCGTATTCCCGGATTCGTACCCTATGTTGCAGAAACTCCGCGAAAAGAGCACTGGTTGGGCCGCCACGATCATTCTGGGGCTGCTGATCATCCCCTTCGTCTTCGTCGGGGTGAACGAGTACGCCGGAGGCGGCAGCGCCTCCGCGGTGGCCAAGGTGGAAGCGCCGCCGTCCTGGTGGAAGTCGGCTCCGTCCTGGTGGCCCGTGTCCCGTTTCTGGCAGCAGCGCGAAATCACCCAGCAGGAGTTCCGCGACCGTTTCGAGCAGGCCCGCCAGCAGCAACGCGAGGAACTGGGCGACCGTTTCGACCCGCGCGAATTCGAATCCGTCGAGAACAAGCTCCTGGTGCTCGAGCAGCTGATCAGCCAGAAGGCGCTGGAGCTCAGCGCGGAGGAAGCCGGCATCGTGATCGGCAACGAGGCGCTGGCGCGCTCGATCGCGGAGACGGAGGCTTTCCAGGTCGATGGCAGGTTCGACCCGTCGCGCTACCAGATGCTGCTGAGTTCCCAGATCCCGCCGGTCTCCATCGCCGAATTCGAGAGGCGAGAGCGGGACAGGCTCAAGATGACGCTCATCCTGACGGAAATCGCCGCATCCGATTTCGTCACCGATGGCGAAGCGCAGCGCTTGTACAGCCTGCTCGCCGAGACCCGTGATGTCCGGCTGGCCCTGCTTCCGGAAGTGGCGGCGGACCAGGCCGAAGTTGCCGACGAAGACGTCCGGGCCTGGTATGAAGCCAACACGGCGGATTTCCGCCAGCCGGAATCGGTGGTGCTGGAGTACGTGGAAGTCGATGCCGGCGTGCTGCCGGCGGTGGCCGAAGCGGACGAGGAGACGCTTCGCCTGCGCTATGAGCAGGAACTGGCAAGATTCGCCGAGGCCGAACAGCGCCTGGCCTCGCACATCCTGATCAGCGTCGATGCCGATGCGGGCGATGCCGCGTGGGCGGAAGCCGAGCGCAGGATCAAGGACCTGGCCGGGCAGGCGCGCCAGCCGGGGGCCGATTTTGCCGCGCTTGCGCGCGAGCATTCGCAGGACCCGGGTTCAGGGGAGATGGGCGGCGACTTGGGCTGGGTCGAGAAGGGCATCATGGTAAAGCCCTTCGAAGATGCGCTTTTCGCCATGCAGCCAGGCGAGGTCAGCGAGCCCGTGCGCACGCAGTTCGGTTACCACGTGCTGCAATTGCGGGAGATCAAGGCGGGCAACCAGGTGCCGTTCGAGCAGGTGCGCGATGAGCTGGCGCGCGAACAGGCCGAGGCCGACCACGATCGCGCCTTCAATGATCTGCTCGGACAACTGGTCAATGAAGTGTTGAAGAATCCGACGTCGTTGGCGGCCGCCGCCAACGCGCTGAACCTGCAGGTGCAGCGGACGGGACCGGTTTCGCGCGCCAATCCCTCCGGGATTGCGGTGAATCCGGCGGTGCTGCGCGCCGCGTTTTCCGACATGTTGCTGCAGGATCGCGTGGTCAGTGATCCCATCGAAATCGGTCCGGGCAACAGTGTCCTGATCCGCGTGCTGGAGCACACTCCGGAACTGGCGCGTCCGCTGGAGGACGTGCGTGACGAAGTGGTTGCGGCCGTGCGGGCCGACCGGCAGGAGGAGGCCGCCGCCGCCGCCGCGGATGCCCTGCTGGCGCGCATCGTCGAGGGCGGCGAAACCCTTGAATCGGTCGCTGCCGCCGAACAGCTGCAGGTGATGGACCTGCCGGGCGTCCCGCGCGGCGCGCCGATGCCGACCGAGGAAATCAACGAAGCGGTCTTCGTGGCGCAGCGCCCCGCGGATGGCAAGCCCTCGGTCGGGAAGGTCGGCATGGAGGATGGGCGCTACGTATTGTTCGCGGTCGACAACGTGGTCAGTGGCGATCTGGCAGAGCTTCCGCCGGAGCAGCAAGCGCAGGTCAAGGCGCAGTTGCAGCAGCTCGGCGCCGCCGCCGCCGCGCAGCGCTACATCGACTCGGTGCGCAAGAAGTACAAGGTCACCATCAGGGAAGACCAGCTGTAAGCGACAACGGTTGCGTAATCCGCAGGAAAAACAGGCCCGGCGATGCCGGGCCTGTTTCGTTTCCGCATCGCAACCGCCAGTGCGGAGGGTCAGTCGAGACCGCTGATGCCGGTCATGCCCAGGATGTTGTAACCGGAATCGACATAGGTCACTTCGCCGGTGACGCCGGAGGCCAGGTCCGAGCACAGGAAGGCGGCGACGTTGCCGACTTCCTCGATGGTGATGGTGCGGCGCAGCGGCGCGTATTCCTCCACATGCCCCAGGATCTTGCGGAAATTGCCGATGCCGGCCGCCGACAGCGTCTTGATGGGACCGGCGGAGACCGCATTGACGCGGATCCCTTCCGGGCCCAGGTTCAGTGCCAGGTAACGCACGGTGGCTTCCAGGCTGGCCTTGGCCACGCCCATCACGTTGTAGTTCTGCAGGGCGCGTTCGGCACCGAGGTAGCTCAGCGTCAACAGGGCGCCGTTGCGGCCCTGCATCAGCGGACGCGCGGCCTTGGCCAGGGCGGCCAGCGAATAGGCGGAGACGTCGTGGGCCTGGGCGAAGTTCTCGCGGGTCAGGCCGTCCAGGAAGCCGCCGGTGAGGGCTTCGCGCGGGGCGAAGGCGATGGCGTGCACCACGATGTCGATCCCGTCCCAGCGCTGGCCCAGGGTGTCGAAGCAGGCGGCGATCTGGGCGTCGTCGGTCACGTCGAGCGGCAGCACGATGTCGCTGCCGTATTCGGCGGCGGCCTTCTCCACCCGCGGCTTGAGTTTTTCGTTCAAATAGGTGAATGCCAGTTCGGCGCCTTCGCGGTGCATGGCCTCGGCGATGCCGGAGGCGATGGAGCGTTCGCTGGCGATGCCGGTGATCAGGGCGCGCTTGCCTTGCAGGAATCCCATGGTCTTCTCGCTGGTTGAGTAATCGCTCTATTTTGCCACGTAGTGCATGCAGGTCGCTCGTGGTTCAGGGCTGGGTCTCGTCCAGCCGCAACACCATGCCCGGTTGCAGCACGCTGTCCGGCTTCAGGCCATTGAGGGCCAGCAGGCGTTGGGGCTTGAGGCCGTAGCGGCGGGCGATGGTCCAGGCGGATTCGCCCTTGCGTACGGTGTGTGAACCTTGTCCGGCGACGGGTTCCCGGATTCCTGCCGTGGTTACCGCTGGTGCGGCCACCGGCCCGGGGGGCGTGGGAGCCACTCCGGAAGTGCCGCCGGAGACGGGGGCGAGTACCCGCATTGGCCTGGGACCGGGGCTGAACTTGCTGGTGAGCGCAGGGTTCAGGCGGCGCACCCGCGCCAGATCGTGGCTGTTTTCCGTTGCCCAGCGGTCCAGGTTGGTTGCCCCCTGCGGCAACTTGTGCACCGCCAGTCGCGTGACGGGGCGGTCCAGGCGTTCCAGCCATTCATCGCGGTTCTCGGCCTGCTGCAGGATGCAGGCCAGCGCATGCAGCTTTTCCACATAAGCGTATGTGATGCGGGACAGGCCCGGCAGTTCGGCGGGCTTGGCCGTGCGTGCGTTCACGCCGGCCTTGCGCATGGATTGCAGCACCCGGTATTCGCCGGCGTTGTAGCCCATGACCGCCAAGCGCCAGTCGCCACCGAACATGCGATCCAGGGTGCGCAGGTAGCTGATGGCGGCCCGCGTGGAATCCACTGGCGAATAGCGGCCATCGTAGCCCTCGCGGATCGGGATGCCGTGGTTGCGCGCGGTGCTGCCGATGAATTGCCATAGTCCGGCGGGGCCGCTCGGGCTGCGCGCGCCGGGCTTGTAGCCGCTTTCGACGAAGGGAATCAGGGCGAATTCGGTAGGCAGGCCGGCTTCGACCAGGCTGTCCACCACGTACCCGAACAATGGCAGCAGGTCGTCGTCGGGCCTGGCCAACTGGCCGGGAGCATGGCCGAAGTGCTGTTTCCAGCGCCCGTTGGTGGCGGCAGTGTCACATTCCGGGTCGGCCAGACCGTCGCGGAAGCGCTGGTAGATGTCCAGTCCGTTGACCAGGTGGTCCTGCGAAGATGGCTCCGGGACGGTTCGTTCCAGCACCGTCAGGGGGAGGAACGGTTCAATGACAGGCAGAATGCCGGCCTCCCTATCCGGGTGGGTGCCGGGAGCGGGCTGGGGAAATGTTGCATCAGCCGGCGTGGTGCCTTCGGCCGGGGCCGACGAAGCAATGTCCGGTGCATCGGGCTGGGCGGAATCAGGCATGCCGGGTTGTGCGAATGCCGGCGTGCAGATCGCCAGCCACAGCCACAACCACGAGGGAAAGCCGCGCCGGCTCATCCGCGGAACTCGTCCTTCCAGCGGCGCAGTTCGGCGAAGGTTTCCACACGATCCGCGGGCGGGCGGCCCAGGCGACGGGCCACTGCCGCCTGGATGGCGGGACTGCCGGTGCGAAGGAACGGATTGGCGGCGGTTTCCCGGGCCAGCGTGGAGGGCAGCGTGGGGCGTCCGGACTGAAGCATGGCCTGGGCTTCCTGGATGAGCTGCAGCAATGCGGGGTTGGTCGGGTCCACGCTGCGCGCGAACGCGGCGTTGGACAGCGTGTATTCGTGGCCGCAGCAGACGGTCGTCTCGCCGGGCAGGGCCGCCAAGCGGTCCAGCGACGCCAGCATCTGCGGCGGCGTACCTTCGAACATGCGCCCACAGCCCAGGCTGAACAGGGTATCCCCGCAGAAGAGGTGCGGCTGGTCCTGGCCGCCGCCATGGAAGGCGATATGGGTGGACGTGTGGCCGGGAACCGCGAGTACCGACAACTTCCAGTTCTTCAGGGCAATGCGGGAGCCTTCGCCGACCCGTTCGGTGGCCTCCGGGATGCGCGGGTCCTCCGGAGCGAACACCGGCAGGGTGGGCCAGCGCTCGCGCAACGTGGCCACGCCGCCGCGATGGTCCGCATGGTGGTGGGTGACCAGCACGGCCGCCGGCCACAGGCCCATGCCGGTGGCGGCGATGACCGGGGCCGCATCGCCGGGATCCACGATCAGGGCGTCGCCGTCGTCATCGGCCAGCGCCCAGATGTAGTTGTCTTCGAAGGCGGGAATGGCCAGCAGACGCATGGGCGGACTCGGGCGGACGGACGGCC
>CAZLSG010000104.1:0-4843 GCA_964562135.1 uncultured Pseudoxanthomonas sp.
TGCGAATACGGGCCGATGGCGGCGGGAGCGTGGTCGGTCTGGATGATCTGGCGGGTCATGGCGACTCCTTGGATGGATATCCGGTAATTCTAGCCCGCTCCCGCGAGGGCGGCTTGCCTGCAGGAGCGGCCTTGGCCGCGAATGCCTTTTCCCGGGCACGCCTTTTCGCGGGCAAGCCCGCTCCTACAAACCTCACGCCTGTGGGAGCGGCCTTGGCCGCGAATGATTTGCCAAAGCCCATCGAGGCCAAGGCCGCTCCTACTGCCTGCGGACGCCGTTGACCACGTTCAGGCGGCGCAGGCGGCGCATCACTTCGGCCAGGTGGTTGCGGTCGCGCACTTGGATGGAAAAGCGCAACACCGCCACGTTGATGTCACGCTCCAGGTATTCCACCCGATCGATGTTCGACTGGCTCTTGGCCACGGCCGAGGCCACCTGCGCCAATACGCCGGTACGGTTGTCCACGTCGATCAGCAGGGATGCGTCGTAATCCCCGGTCACGCTGGAATCCCAGCCAATGGGCACCCAGCGCTCCGGCGACTTGGCGAACTCGGCCACGTTGGCGCAATCCAGGCGGTGCACCACCACGCCCTTGCCGGCGGTGTGGTAACCCATGATCTCGTCGCCCGGGATGGGCTGGCAGCAATTGGCGAAACTGACCACGCCGCGCTCGGTGCCGTTGATCAGGATCTTTTCCTGCGAGTGCCGGGAATGCCCGCCGCCGCGCAATTCCGCATAGGCGGTCAACGCCTGCGCGGCCTGCGCCGGCATCCAGTTGCCCAGGGCCACGTCGGCCAGCAGCGCTTCCAGGCGCGGGTAACGGTGTTCGGCCAGGAATGCCTCCAGGCGCTGCTGCGGCAGGCGCTCCAGGGAGCTGTCCAGCGCTTCCAGCGCGCGATCCAGCATGCGGTGCCCCAGCTGCACCGCGTCCTCGTGCTCCAGTTGCTTGAGCTGGTGGCGGATGGCGGTGCGCGCCTTGCTGCTGACCACGAATTCCAGCCACTGCGGCTTGGGCGCGGCCGACTTGGCGGTGATGATCTCCACGCTCTGCCCGCTGCTCAGCACGGTGCGCAGCGGCACCAGCTTCCTGTCCACGCGCGAGGCGACCGCCTGGTTGCCCACGTCGGTGTGCACCGCGTAGGCGAAATCCAGCGCGGTGGAATTGCGCGGCAATGCCAAAATCTTGCCCTTGGGCGTGAACAGGTAGACCTCGTCGGGGAACAGGTCCACCTTGACGTTGTCCAGGAACTCCAGCGACGAGCCGGCCGCGCGCTGGTTCTCGATCAGTTCCACGATCCACGCATGCGCACGGCTCTGCGCGCTGTTGGGCATGTCCGAACCCAGCTTGTAGGTCCAGTGCGCGGCGATGCCGCGTTCGGCGATCAGGTCCATCTCCTCGGTGCGGATCTGCACCTCGATGGGCGAGCCGTACGGGCCGAACAGCACCGTGTGCAGCGACTGGTAGCCATTGGCCTTGGGAATGGCGATGAAATCGCGGAAACGGCCGTCCAGCGGCTTGTACTGGCCGTGCACCGCACCCAGCGCGTGGTAGCAGTCCGGCACCGATTTCACCACTACCCGGAAGCCGAACACGTCCATCAGCTGATCGAAGCTTTTGTCTTCCTCGCGCATCTTGTTGTAGATGCTCCAGGGCGTCTTGATCCGGCTGACCAGCCGGTGCTCCAGTCCTTCCCGGGTCAGCCGCTGCGACAGGTGCGCTTCTATCTGCGCCATCGACTCGCGGCGCACCACCGGCTGGCCGCGGATGTGCTTCTCGATGATCGCGTGCCGCCACGGATACATCGCGCGGAAGCTCAGGTCCTGCAGTTCGGACTTGACCAGGCTCATGCCCAGGCGCTGGGCGATGGGCGCGTAGATGTCCAGCGTTTCGCGGGCGATGCGCGCGCGCGCCTCGGAGGTTTGCGCGCCCAGCGTGCGCATGTTGTGCAGGCGGTCGGCCAGCTTGATCATGATCACGCGCAGGTCGCGCGACATCGCCAGCAGCATCTTGCGGAAGCTTTCTGCCGCCGCTTCCTGGCGGTCGCGGAAGCGCAGCTTGTCCAGCTTGGTGACGCCGTCCACCAGTTCGGCGACCGCTTCGCCGAACTCGGCGGCGATGTCCTCGCGCGTCAGCGGGGTGTCCTCGATGGTGTCGTGCAGGATGGCCGCGATCAACGCTTCGGCATCCAGCCCCAGCTCCGCCAGCACACCCGCCACCGCCACCGGATGGGTGATGTACGGTTCGCCCGACTTGCGGGTCTGGCCGGCATGCGCGGCTGCGCCCACTTCCCAGGCGCGACGCAACAGGGGCAGTTGCTCGCGGGGCAGGTAACTGGCCGCCTGTTCGAATTTCCGGACGTACTCGGGCACTGCGTCACCGGTTGCGGGCGGCGCGGAAGGGACTGCCTGGGCGGTACGACCTGGGTTCATGACGCCAGCCTAAGCCAGCCATGGGTTAACGGCAAACTCACAAAAAGGAACGGCCCGTCATGGACGGGCCGTTCGGCATATTCGCGGAGCTGCCGGAGATCAGTCGTCGTTCTTGGACAGATCGTCGTCGGCCACCACTTCGGCGGCGGCCCACTCCAGCGCCTCGCGCTCGATGCGCTCGCGCTCGGACTTCTCGACGCGGTCGATCAGGTCGTTGTCGATGCGGCGGGCGGCGATTTCGCGCAGGGCCAGCACGGTCGGCTTGTCGTCGCTGTCGTTCTCCAGCGCGGACTCCACGCCGTTGGCCAACTGGCGCGCGCGGCGGGCCGCCATGGTGACCAGTTCAAAGCGGTTATCGACGACTTCCAGGCAATCTTCAACGGTGATGCGGGCCATGCGGGCTCCCTGCGACCGTTGCCGGCCGCAATGACGGATTGGATTAAGGGGGGAAGGATTGTAGGGGGCGCATGCTGGAAACGCAATCGAATCGACCAAATCACCCATGTCGATCAATAACTTAGAAGCCACACCCTGCCCTGTAGGAGCGGCCTTGGCCGCGAGCTTTTGCTTTTGCCGGTGCGACGAGGGGCAAAAGCTCGCGGCCAAGGCCGCTCCTACAGGGCAGGTTGTCATGGGCAGGACGTTTCACTCCCCGGCCAGCAGGGCGGCAATCAGGCCGTCATGCCGCGCCGCCTGCGCTTCCCGGCGCAACCGGCTGGCGGCGAAGATGGCGCACATTTCGTCCACGGCGGTATCGAAGACTTCGTTGACGATCACGTAATCGAATTCGTCGTAGTGGGACATTTCCTCGCGGGCGGCCGCCAGCCGCTGGCGGATGACCTCCTCGCTGTCCTGGCCGCGCTTGCGCATCCGCTCTTCCAATGCCGCCCGCGAGGGCGGCAGGATGAACACGCTGACCGCATCGGGTACCTTCTCGCGCACCTGCCGGGCGCCCTGCCAGTCGATCTCCAGCAGCACGTCCTTGCCGGCGCACAGCTGCGGCTCCACCGACTGCCGGGCGGTCCCCTTCCAATCGCCATGCACCTGGGCGTATTCGAAGAAGTCGCCGGCGCGGATCATGCCCTTGAACTCGTCCGCGCTGACGAAGTTGTAGTGCTGGGCATGGCGCTCGCCCGGACGCGGCGCGCGCGAAGTGAACGAAATGGACAACGCAATCTGCGGGTCGCACGCCAGCACGGCGTTGACGATGCTGCTCTTGCCCGCGCCCGAAGGCGCCGCCACGATGTAGAGGGTGCCGCGTCTGCTCATTCGCCCGCTTTCCTACTCGATGTTCTGGCTCTGTTCGCGGATCTGGTCGATCAGCACCTTAAGTTCCACCGCGATGTTGGTGGTGCGGATGTCCACCGACTTGGACCCCAGCGTGTTGGCCTCGCGGTTGAATTCCTGCAACAGGAAATCCAGCCGGCGCCCCACCGGTTCGGCCTGCTTCAGCACGCGGCGGATCTCGCCGACATGGCTGTCCAGCCGGTCCAGTTCCTCGTCCACGTCGAGCTTCTGCAGCCATAGCACCAGTTCCTGCTCCACCCGGCCCGGATCGGCCGGCACGGGCAGGTCGGCCAGGCGCGCTTCCAGTTTCTGGCGCTGGCCGGCGCGGATGTCCGGGATCAATGTCCTGGCCTCGGCCGCGCACGCGGCGATGCCGTCCACGCGCTCCAGGATCGCGGCGGCCAGCTTCTCGCCTTCACGCTCGCGCGTGGCCAGGAACTGGTCCAGCAACGCATCCAGCAATGCCAGGACCGCCGCCTGCAAGGCCGCCGCGTCCACTGCCCGGCCCTGCAAGACGCCGGGGAACTGCAACAAATCGGTCAGCCCGGCCTGCAATCCGGGGAACCGCGCGGACAGGTCCAGTGCCAGTTCCGACAGTTGCGACAGCATGGCCGGATTCAGCTGCAACGAGCCCTCGCCCTCCGGCCCGCGCAAGCGCAGGCTGAAGTCCAGCTTGCCGCGCGAAACGCGCGCGCAGATGCGTTCACGCAGCAGCGGCTCAAGCGCCCGCAGTTCGTCGGGCATGCGCAAGCCCAGCTCCAGGAAGCGGTGGTTGACCGAGCGCAACTCGCAGACAAGCGTGCCGGCGTCGGTGACGCGCTCGGCGGCGGCGAATGCGGTCATGCTGCGGATCATCGTGATGGCCGTGGCTGCGGGAGGCGAATGGTACCCTAGCGCACCTCCGCTTTCCGGTGTTCACGCATGTCCGTCGCCCGCCCCAGTGGCCGCCCTCCCGAACAGATGCGCGAAGTCCGCATCGAACGCGGCTACACCCGCCATGCCGAAGGCTCGGTGCTGGTCAGCTTCGGCCAGACCCGCGTGCTGTGCACCGCCAGCGTGGACAACAAGGTGCCGGCGTTCCTGCGCGGCAAGGGCGAAGGCTGGGTGACCGCCGAGTACGGCATGC
>CAZLSG010000105.1:0-4762 GCA_964562135.1 uncultured Pseudoxanthomonas sp.
GCTTATACCGCCTTTCCGCCCTTTCCTCCGCGCTGGCGGTCAGGAACACCTTGTACGGAGCATCGGGGAAGATCACCGTCCCCATGTCGCGGCCGTCCGCCACCAGCCCCGGAAGGCGCCGGAAAGCCCGCTGCCGCTCCTTGAGCGCGGAACGGACTTCGGGAATCGCCGCAATGGCCGAGGCCACGGCACCGGTGGTTTCCAGGCGCAGTTCGTCCGTGGCGTCGACATCGTTGATGAGCACCCTCAAGCCCCTGTCCGACTCCCGGAAGTCGATCCGGGTATCGAACGTGCAACGCACCAGGGAAGCAGGATCGGAAAGGTCCAGGTTGGCCCAGCTGGCGGCCACGCCCACCGCACGGTACAAGGCGCCCGAATCGAGGTAATGCCACCCCAGGCGGCTGGCGACCAGGCGACTGACGGTCCCCTTGCCGGCCCCGGAAGGGCCATCGATGGTCAACACGGGAGCGGATTCGGGCATGGCGGTTCCTGCCTTTGCGGGGTCCGCATTATGCCGCCATCGCAAGGCCCGCCGGCCCGATTCCCCGCCAGCCATGCAACCGCTTGAAACCTTTACGGAAAAGCCGCTACAATAGGCGGCTTAGTTCGTCTCATATCCAAATTACGCCGAGGTTATCCCAATGAAGGTCCTGTCCTCCCTGAAGTCGGCGAAGGCCCGTCACCGCGACTGCAAGGTGGTCCGCCGCCGCGGCAAGGTCTTCGTGATCTGCAAATCCAACCCGCGTTTCAAGGCCCGCCAGCGCTGAAGCGCCGCCAGCCGCGACGCACCGGGAAAACCGCCTTCTGGCGGTTTTTTCGTTTCCGCCCCCGCTTGCCCGCCTCCGGCCATGCAGCGGCGCGCCCTCCTCCGGACCGGCAATGGGCCGTCGGGCACGACGGTTTCTATGTCCCCTGCTTTTGCTATATAAATGGCAGGTCTTCCGGGGAGTCCTTGCCATGAACCGTCGCCTGTATGCCCTGCCCCTGCTTGTCCTGCTCGGCGCCGCCGCCAACGCCCCCGCCGAGACCCTCCTGGTCGAGCGCGTACAGGAAAGGACCCCTGGCGCCGATGCCCTGCGCGGCCAGAGCAAGGCACAGATCGAAGCCCGTTTCGGCGCTCCCGGACAGAAGCTGGAACCCCGTGGCGGACAAAAGCGCCAATGGCCGGTGATCCATCGCTGGGTCTATCCGGCCTACACGGTCTACTTCGAACGCGACCGGGTGATCGACGTGGTCGCCAACAGTGCCGGCCCCCAGGAAATCGGACCGAAGCCCGCGATAAAATGACGCGAGCCTTCCCCCACGAAACGCGCAAAAGACCTGCCTGAAATGACCGAAGCTTTTCGCTTGCCCGCGGAATGGGAGCCCCAGTCCGCGATCCTGATTGCATGGCCGCATGCCGAGACCGACTGGGCCGAACGGCTCGGCGAAGTGGAAGAAACCTACGTGTCGCTGGTTGCGGCCATCACGCGCTTCCAGACGGCGGTTGTCTGCGTGGCCGATGACGACCTGCAGATCTATGCCGAAGCCCGGTTGCGCTCGGCCCGGGTCCCGATGGAGCGTGTCCGCTTCGTGGCAGCCGAATACGACGACACCTGGCTGAGGGATTCCGGGCCAATCACGCTCAGCACCGAGGACCGCTTCAAACTGCTGGACTTCCGCTTCACCGGCTGGGGCGGCAAGTTCGAAGCCAGCCGCGACGACCGTTTGGTCGGCGAATTGTCGGGACTGCAGGTCTTCCGGAACTACTTCGTGCAGAGCATCGATTTCGCCCTGGAAGGCGGCGCCATCGACACCGATGGCAACGGCTCGCTGCTGACAACCTGGCAATGCCTGCATGAGCGCCATCCGGACGCCAGCCGCGAGACCCTGACCACGCAACTGGCCGGCTGGCTCAGGCAGGAACGCATCCTGTGGCTGGACCACGGATACCTGGAAGGCGACGATACCGACGCCCACATCGACACCCTCGCCCGTTTCGCGCCGGACGATGCCATCGTGTTCCAGGCCTGCGACGATCCCGCGGACTCGCATCATGCCGAACTCCAGGCGATGGCCGGCGAAATCGCCGGCTTGCGGACCCGCGAAGGGCAGCCCTACCGTTTGTTCCCGCTGCCCTGGGCCAAACCGGTCATTGACGGCGGTCGGCGCCTGGCGGCTTCCTATGCCAACTTCCTGATCATCAACGGCGCCGTCCTCGTGCCTTCCTACGGTGACGAGGCCGACCAGCGCGCTGCCGCTGTATTGGCCGAAGCCTTCCCCGGTCGCGAAATCATCCCGGTGCCCTGCCGCTCGCTGATCTGGCAAAACGGCAGCCTGCACTGCATCACCATGCAGCTGCCCGACGGCCTGCTGTTGACACCCGAAGACTGACCTGCCTGTTTCATTCTTCCTGCCGGCTGGCCGAAGCCATGCCGGCCGCCCTCCGCTGCTGCTCCCGGCCCAGCCAGATGCCCAGCGCCGCCCAGGCCAGGGCCAGCGGCAGCACCACCGAAGCCAGGGCTGCCAGGCCCATGCCCAGGCGTCCCAGCAACCCCTCGGTCTGCGCCCCCGCCACGTCGCCGCCGCGATAGACGAAGGTGTCGATGAAAGCCTTCGCCTTGTATTTGTCCTCCCGGTTGACCACGGTGTAGAGGGTCTCCCTGGCCGGCCGGGTAATCGCGCGCTGCACCGCGCGAACCGCCGCTTCCAGCAGGATCAATACCACCAGTGAGCCGTACACGGCCAGGCCAATGAAGCCGATGGCCGCCGTCAGCGGCAGCAGCGCCAGGGCCACGTGCACGCCCAACCGTTTCATCAGGTGGCCGGTCAGGCTCAACTGCAGCACGAGCACCGCGATCTGGGTCCACATGTCGATGCTGCCCAGCAATGCGGTGCGCGCATCGAGTTCATCGCCGGTGGCCGCCACCAATTGCAGGCGGGTGAAATAAATGAAGGTGAGCACCACGGACAGGATCACCACGTAGCCGGCAATGCCCAGCAGGTAGCGCGAACGGAACACTGACTTGAAACCGCCCCATGCATTGCCGCCAATGATGCCGGCTTCGCTGTTCTTGTCCGGCAGCAGGGCGGCGGCATCGGCTAGCACGGTTTCACTGCGGGCCAACACCCATGCCATGCCGATGGACAGGAACAGGAAAAAAGCGGACAGCAGCAGCAGGAAGGGCGTCCCGAGGGGTTCTGCCAGCCGCCATGCCAACCATGGCCCGAAAATCGCGCCCAGGGTGCCGCCGGCCGCGATCAACGCGAAGAAACGCTTGCTCTGCTCCAGGGTGAAGCGGTCGGCCAGCAGCGCCCAGAACACCATGGTGGCGAACAGGTTGAATACGCTGAACCAGACATAGAACACCTGCCCGCTGGCAACTCCCACCGCCTCCGGCGCGAACACCAGCACCGCCCAGAATCCCAGCAGGCCGAACGCGAAGAACGCATACGTGGCACTGATGAATTGCAGGCGCCGGTAACGGCTCACCAGCCAGGCGAAGACCGGATTGACCAGCAAGGTCACCACGGCGGTGCCCATGAACAGCCAGCGCACGCTCTCTATCCCGCGCTGCATGCCCAGCGCATCCCGTGCCGGCCTGACCACCATCAGCGCGCTGAGCACGAAAAAGAAGAACAGGGTTGCCACCAGCACCGGCGCCAGCTCCTCGCGACGCACGTTGAATACTTTTTGCAGTACTTCCTTCACGGCAGTCATATCCCGGTGGAGAAAGGCAGGCAAGCAACTCACGGCATCGGCCGTGGCCGTGCCCTGCCGGGCAACGGCAAACCGATCCTGCCATACAGGGCGTAGATTCCGCATGGGCCATCAGGCATGCACGGCTGTGCGCCCGCCGCGCCGCAGCCCGTCATGTCCCATCCGCGGTAACATGCGCGCTTTACAACGCCGGCCCATTCCATGATCCGCAGGACCCTTCCCGTTGCCCTGATCCAGGAACGCAACCATGGCGACGCCGATGCCAACCTGGCCGTCATCGGGCAGCGCGTGGCCGAAGCCGCCCGCCAAGGCGCGCGACTGGTGCTGCTGCAGGAACTGCACAACGGCGCGTACTTCTGCCAGCACGAATCCACGGCCGAATTCGGCCTGGCCGAGCCGATTCCCGGACCCTCCACCGAACGCCTGGGCGCCCTGGCCAAGGCCCATGGCGTGGTGCTGGTCAGCTCGCTGTTCGAGCGCCGCGCCGCAGGCCTGTACCACAACACCGCCGTGGTTTTCGAGAAGGACGGGAGCATCGCCGGCAGATACCGCAAGATGCACATCCCGGATGACCCCGGCTTCTACGAGAAATTCTATTTCACGCCGGGCGACATCGGCTTCCGTCCCATCGACACCTCGGTGGGGCGCCTTGGCGTGCTGGTGTGCTGGGACCAGTGGTATCCGGAAGCCGCGCGCCTGATGGCGCTGGCCGGTGCCGAACTGCTGCTCTACCCCACCGCCATCGGCTGGGATCCGGACGATGCGCAGGACGAAAAGGATCGCCAGCGCGATGCTTGGGTGCTGAGCCATCGTGGCCATGCCGTGGCCAACGGCCTGCCGGTCCTCAGTTGCAACCGCGTCGGCCACGAAGCCTCTCCGCTGGGCGCTTCGGGCATCGACTTCTGGGGCAACAGCCACGTACTCGGGCCGCAGGGCGAATTCATCGCCGAGGCCGGCACGGAACCCACCCTGCTGCTCTGTGAAGTGGACCTGGGCCGAAGCGAAGACGTGCGCCGCATCTGGCCCTTCCTGCGCGACCGCCGCATCGATGCCTACGGCGAC
>CAZLSG010000106.1:0-4546 GCA_964562135.1 uncultured Pseudoxanthomonas sp.
CGCGGGCAAGTTCACCGAACTTCGCCAGCGCCTGCTGTTCGTGCTGGGCGCGCTGGTCGTCTACCGGATCGGCTGCTTCATCCCGGTGCCGGGCGTCAATCCCGATGCCATGATGGCCATGATGCGGGCCCAGGGCGGCGGCATCGTGGACATGTTCAATATGTTCTCGGGCGGCGCGCTGCACCGTTTCAGCATCTTCGCGCTGAACGTGATGCCGTACATCTCCGCGTCCATCGTGATGCAGTTGGCGGTGCACATCTTCCCGACGCTCAAGGCCATCCAGAAGGAAGGCGAATCCGGCCGCCGCAAGATCACCCAGTACTCGCGCATCGGCGCCGTGGCGCTGGCGGTGGTGCAGGCCGGCAGCATCGCGACCGCGTTGCAGAACCAGATGGCGCCCGGCGGCATGCCGGTGGTGTACGCACCGGGCCTGGGCTTCGTGCTGACCGCCATCGTGGCGCTGACCGCCGGCACCATCTTCCTGATGTGGCTGGGTGAGCAGGTGACCGAGCGCGGCGTCGGCAACGGCATCTCGCTGATCATCTTCGCGGGCATCGTGGCCGGCCTTCCCGGCGCGGTGATCCAGACCGTCAGCGGCTTCCAGAACGGCACGGTCAGCGCCATCGCGCTGATCATGATCGCGCTGATCGTGGTGGCGTTCACCTTCATCGTGGTGTTCGTCGAACGCGGCCAACGCCGGATCACGGTGAACTATGCGCGCCGCCAGGGCGGACGCAACGCATACATGAACCAGACCTCGTTCCTGCCGCTGAAGCTCAACATGGCCGGCGTGATCCCGCCGATCTTCGCGTCCAGCCTGCTGGCGTTCCCGGCGACGGTAGCGATGTGGTCGGGCCAGTCCAGCCAGACGCTGTGGCTGCAGCGCGTGGCGCAGGCGCTGGCGCCGGGCGAGCCGCTGTACATGATCGTGTTCGCCGCGATGATCGCCGGCTTCGCGTTCTTCTACACCGCGCTGGTGTTCAATTCGCAGGAGACCGCCGAGAACCTGAAGAAGTCCGGCGCGCTCATCCCGGGCATCCGTCCGGGCAAGGCGACCGCCGACTATGTCGACGGCGTATTGACCCGGTTGACGGCAGTCGGCTCGATGTACCTGGTGATCGTCTGCCTGCTGCCCGACATCATGCGCACCCAGTTGAACGCCTCGTTCTACTTCGGCGGCACCTCGTTGCTGATCGTGGTGGTGGTGGTGATGGACTTCATCGCGCAGATCCAGGCGCACCTGATGTCGCACCAATACGAAGGCCTGTTGAAGAAAGCAAACTTGAAGGGCGGAACCAGGGCGCGTTGAGGCGACACTGTCGCGCTGCTTTGGCGAACCCGGCCATGGATTGGCCGCAGGAATATACAACCGCCGGTTCCGTATCTTCGGGGTCGGCATGATGGGCGGCCTGCGCGGCGATCTCGCGCGCGGGTGAGAGCCTGCCAGCCCCGGGCCAGAGTAGCCCGGGCGGCCAGCCCCCAAGGCGCAAGCCGGAAGGGGAGGACCAGGCGGTTCCGGCGCCGGAGCATGGGCACACTCCCCATGCCGGGTTCGGGCATCCGGTTTCCGGGTGTCCGGGCTTCCCAAAAACCCGAGATCCCGTTACAATTTCCAGTTCACTCCGTTCGTCTGTGCGCGTTCACTTCGTGGGCGCGGGCAAAACGAGCCACCCAACCAGTTGGAGAGCCGCGTCATGGCGCGTATTGCAGGTGTCAACCTGCCTGCCCAGAAGCATGTCTGGGTCGGGTTGCAAAGCATTTACGGCATTGGCCGTACCCGGTCGAAGAAGGTCTGCGAATCCGCGGGCGTGACCTCGACCACCAAGATCCGTGATCTGTCCGAGCCGGAAATCGAGCGCCTGCGCGCCGAGGTCGGCAAGTACATCGTGGAAGGCGACCTTCGCCGTGAAGTGGGCATTGCCATCAAGCGCCTGATGGACCTGGGCTGCTACCGCGGCCTGCGCCATCGTCGCGGCCTGCCGTTGCGCGGTCAGCGCACCCGCACCAACGCCCGCACCCGCAAGGGACCGCGCAAGGCGATCAGGAAGTAAGGGACAGACAACATGGCCAAGCCAGCAGCAGCAAAGACGAAGAAGAAGATCAAGCGCGTCATCACCGATGGCGTCGCCCACGTCCACGCTTCGTTCAACAACACCATCGTCACCATCACCGACCGTCAGGGCAACGCATTGTCGTGGGCCACATCGGGCGGCGCGGGTTTCCGTGGTTCGCGCAAGTCCACCCCGTTCGCCGCACAGGTCGCCGCCGAAAAGGCCGGTCGCGCCGCGCTGGACTACGGTGTGAAGTCGCTTGAAGTCCGCATCAAGGGCCCTGGCCCGGGCCGCGAGTCGGCCGTGCGTTCGCTCAACAATGTTGGCTACAAGATCACCAACATCATCGACGTCACCCCGATCCCGCACAACGGCTGCCGTCCGCCCAAAAAGCGTCGCGTCTGAGGAGCTGAAGAGAAATGGCTCGTTATATTGGTCCCACCTGCAAGCTCGCGCGCCGTGAAGGCGCCGACCTTTCCCTCAAGAGCCCGGCGCGCGCGCTGGATTCCAAGTGCAAGCTGGAGCAGAAGCCCGGCCAGCACGGTGCCGCCCGCAAGGGCAAGCTGTCCGACTACGCCACCCAGCTGCGTGAAAAGCAGAAGGTCAAGCGTATCTACGGCCTGCTGGAACGCCAGTTCCGCAACTACTACAAGAAGGCCTCCAACAAGAAGGGCAACACCGGCGAGAACCTGCTGCAATTGCTGGAAACCCGTCTGGACAACGTGGTCTACCGCATGGGTTTCGCGGTTACTCGCCCGGCGGCCCGCCAGCTGGTTTCCCACCGCGGCGTGCTGGTCAACGGCAAGTCGGTGAACCTGCCTTCCTACCAGGTCAAGGCGGGCGATGCGATCACGCTGTCCGAGCGTGCGCAGAAGCAGTTGTGCGTGCAGGAATCGCTCACGTTGGCCGAGCAGCTCGACAGCAGCCCCTCCTGGATCGAAGTGGATGCCAAGAAGTTCAGCGGCGTGTTCAAGTCCGTTCCGGACCGCGCCGACCTGCCTTCGGACATCAACGAAGCGCTGATCATCGAGTTGTACTCGAAGTAATCCCATCACGGACCCCCGGCACCCGGGGGTTTGCAGGAGACCCGCAACATGACGGTAACCACACAGCAGGTGCTGCGCCCCCGCGGCCCGCAAATCGAACGCCTCGCCGGCAATCGCGCCAAAGTCGTGATCGAGCCGCTGGAGCGCGGTTACGGGCACACCTTGGGCAACGCGTTGCGCCGCGTGCTGCTGTCGTCGATCCCCGGCTTCGCGATCACCGAAGTCGAGATCGATGGCGTGCTGCACGAATACAGCACCATCGAAGGCCTGCAGGAAGACGTGCTTGAAGTCCTGCTCAACCTGAAGGATGTCGCCATTCGCATCCACACCGGCGACTCCTCCGTGCTGACCTTGGCCAAGCAGGGTCCCGGCATCGTCACCGCCGGCGACATCAAGACCGACCACAACGTCGAAATCCTCAATCCGGACCTGGTCATCTGCAACCTGACCAAGGACGCAGCGTTGAACATGCGCCTGAAGATCGAGCGCGGTTTCGGCTACCAGCCGGCTTCGGCCCGTCGCCGTCCGGACGAAGAAACCCGCGCCATCGGCCGCCTGATGCTGGACGCTTCGTTCTCGCCGGTGCGCCGCGTCGCCTATGCCGTGGAAGCGGCGCGCGTCGAGCAGCGTACCGACCTGGACAAGCTGGTGCTGGACATCGAGACCAACGGCACCATCGATGCCGAGGAAGCCGTGCGCACCGCCGCCGACATCCTGACCGATCAGCTGTCGGTGTTCGGCGACTTCACGCACCGCGACCGCGGCGCCGCCAAGCCTGCCGCCAGCGGCATCGACCCGCTGCTGCTGCGTCCGATCGACGATCTTGAGCTGACCGTGCGTTCGGCCAACTGCCTGAAGGCCGAAAGCATCTACTACATCGGTGATCTGATCCAGAAGACCGAAGTGGAACTGCTCAAGACCCCGAACCTCGGCAAGAAGTCGCTCACCGAGATCAAGGAAGTCCTCGCACAGCGCGGCCTTTCCCTCGGCATGAAGCTGGAGAACTGGCCGCCGGTCGGCGTTGCCGCCCACGGCATGCTCGGCTGACGATCCGCTTCGGATCCTCGCAATGAATGGCCCGCACATCCATGTGCGGGCGTTCAACCGGAAACACCGCAACACCGTTCCCGCATCCAACGCGACGTGGGCATGGCAAAGCGCCGACGGGCCAGAAGGCCCGCGGCGACTCCCCGGCAAGGGAACGCCGGTTCGGACCAGCGCAGTCCACTGCTTCAACGCCACGATGGCGACAGCGAACCACAACAGCCACGACATTCGATAAGGAAACACGACCATGCGCCACCAGAAAGCCGGCCGCAAGTTCAGCCGCACCAGTGCCCACCGCGAAGCGATGTTCAAGAACATGGCCGCCTCGCTGTTCAAGCAAGAACTGATCAAGACCACCCTGCCCAAGGCCAAGGAACTGCGCCGCGTCGCCGAGCCGCTGAT
>CAZLSG010000107.1:0-4373 GCA_964562135.1 uncultured Pseudoxanthomonas sp.
CCAACATGCGCGCCTCCGGCAAGGACGATGCCATCCAGTTGACCCCGGCCACCAAATTCTCGCTGGAACAGGCATTGGACTTCATCGACGATGACGAACTGGTCGAGATCACGCCGAAGGAAATCCGCCTGCGCAAGAAGTTCCTGACCGAGAGCGACCGCAAGCGGGCCTCCCGCGCCGCTTGACCCCGCATTCCGGATCCTCCTGGACCCGGAATGCTGCCCGGTGGACACCCATGCGTGACCGTCCTCACAGGGACCGGCCGCGACCGTTGCCCAGGCCATTGATGCTGCCGTAGTCTGGAAGCCGGGAACCGTATTGAACGATGGCGGAGGGGCTTACATGCGACTGATCGCTAGCGTGCTGGTGGCAACCCTCCTGGTGACGGGCTGCCGGCAGGATCAAGCCGTCCCTGCAACCACCGCCAGCCCGGCCGAATTCGCCTTCGCCGAAGTGGACATCGCCGACCTGCAGGCGCGGATGGGCAGGGGCGAACTGGACAGCCAATGGCTGACCCAGGCCTATCTGGACCGGATCGCCGCCGTCGACAAGGCAGGCCCACGCCTCAATGCCGTCATCGAGATCAATCCGGATGCATTAGCGGAAGCCGCTCTGCGCGATGCCGAGCGCAGCGAAGGCCGGGTACGTGGCCCGTTGCACGGCATCCCGATCCTGCTCAAGGACAATATCGACGCCACGCCCATGGCTACCTCGGCCGGGTCGCTGGCATTGCAGGATTTCAGGCCGAAGACCGATGCCTTCCTGGTCCAGCGGCTGCGCAATGCCGGTGCGGTGATCCTGGGCAAGACCAACCTGAGCGAGTGGGCCAATTTCCGCTCGCCACACTCTGTTTCCGGCTGGAGCGCGCGCGGCGGGCAGACGCTCAATCCCTATGCGCTGGACCGCAATCCCTGCGGCTCAAGCTCCGGCTCGGCGGTGGCGGCCTCCGCCAACCTGGCCGCCGCTGCCATCGGCACGGAAACCGACGGCAGCATCATCTGCCCGGCGGCCATGAACGGCGTGGTGGGACTGAAACCCACCGTCGGGCTGGTCAGCCGCAACGGCATCATCCCGATTTCCTTCAGCCAGGACAGCCCCGGCCCGATCACCCGCAGCGTCGCCGATGCAGCCACGCTCCTGTTCGCAATGACCGGCCGCGACCCGGCCGATCCGGCCACCGCCAGCGTGGCCTGGAACACCGCCCTGGACTTCCAGTCCAGGCTCAAGCCCGACGCGCTGAAAGGCGCGCGCATTGGCGTCTTGCGCAGCAAGATGGCGATTCATCCGGATGCCGCCGCGGCGATGGAGGATGCCATCGCGGTGATGCGCGAGGCCGGCGCCACGGTGGTGGATGCGGAAATCCCCACCGATGGGCAGTGGAACGAGGATGAACTGGAATTGATGCTCTACGAGTTCAAGCATGGCCTCGAACGCTACTTGTCCAGCCATGGCAACGCGCCGCTGAAAACACTCTCCCAGGTCATCGGCTACAACCAGCAACACCGCAATTCGGAAATGCCCTACTTCGGCCAGGAGCTTCTTGAACTGTCCAACGCCAAGGGCAGCCTGGGCGAAGCCGCCTACATCAGTGCCCGCTCACGGGCGCGCCGGCTGGCCGGCCCGGAAGGCATCGATGCCGCCCTGAAGGCCCAGCAACTGGATGCGTTGATTGCGCCCGCCACCGGCCCTGCCTGGCTGACCGATCCGGTCACCGGCGATCACTTCGCCGGCTCCGGCTACAGCGCCGCCGCCGTGGCCGGCTACCCCAGCCTGACCGTTCCCATGGGGCGCAGCGACGGATTGCCGCTGGGTCTGGTCTTCATGGGACCGGCCTGGAGCGAAGCCCGCCTGATCGAACTGGGCTACGCCTACGAACAACTCACCCGCGCCCGCAAGCCGCCGGAATACCGCCCCACCCTGCCCATGGCGCAAGGCCGGCCTCCCGGACCCTGACAGGCAAAGCTGTTTCTCAACGCAAGCTTGGTGCCGTCGCCTGATTCTGCTTGCGCACGATGGCCATGGCGATTTCCAGTGACTGTTCATAGTTGAGGCGCGGGTCCACGGTGGAGCGATAGGCGCGCTCCAGATCCGTATCCGTCAACTCACGCGCGCCACCGGTGCATTCGGTGACGTCCTCACCGGTCATCTCCAGGTGCACCCCACCCAGGCGGGTTCCTGCCGCGGCATGGATGTCGAAGGCCTGCTCGATTTCGCTGCGGATGTTGTCGAAGCGGCGCGTCTTGTAACCGTTGCTGGTCGACTCGGTATTGCCATGCATGGCATCGCAGATCCACAGCACGCGACGCCCTTCGCGCTTCACAGCCGCCAGCAACGACGGCAGTTTGTCCCCGATTTGCGATGCGCCCATGCGATGGATCAGCCCCAGGCGGCCGGGCTCGTCGTCCGGGTTGAGCACATCGATCAACTTCAGCAGCTGGTCCGGCGTGACCGATGGCCCCACCTTCACTGCGACCGGGTTGCGGATGCCGCGGAAGTATTCGGCATGCGCGCCATCGAGCGCCGCCGTGCGCATGCCCACCCACGGGAAGTGCGTGCTGAGGTTGAACCAGCCCCACTGGCGCGGCACCTGGCGCGTCTGCGCTTCCTCGTAAGGCAGCAGCAAGGCTTCGTGCGAGGTATAGAAATCGACGCGTTTGAGGTCGTGGATCTGCGAACCGACCAGGGTCTCCATGAAACGCACGGCATCGCCAAGCCCGGACACCATCTTCTGGTACTCCTCGGCCAGCGGCGAATCCTTGACCCAACCCAGCCCCCAGTACTCGGGATGGTGCAGATCGGCGAAGCCGCCGTCGATCAGCGATCGCACGAAATTCATCGTCATCGCCGAACGCGCATGCGCCTTCACCATCCTCCGCGGATCCGGCACACGTGCCTCGGGGGTGAACTCGGGCTTGTTGACGATGTCGCCACGGTAGCTCGGCAACGTCACCTCGCCGCGCGTTTCGGTATCGGCCGAGCGCGGCTTCGCATACTGCCCTGCGAAACGACCCACGCGGATCACCGGGATGCGGAGGCCATGCACCAGCACCAGGCTCATCTGCAGCAGCACCTTGAGCCGATTGGAAATGACCTCGGACGTGCAATCGACGAAGTTCTCGGCGCAATCGCCACCCTGCAACAGGAAACGCTTGCCTTCCTGTGCTTCGGCAAGCTGCTGCTTGAGCGAAAGGATCTCCCAGGACGTCACCAATGGTGGAAGTTGGCGAAGCTCGGCAAGCGCCGACTCCAGGCTTTCGGCATCCGGATACGCCGGCATCTGCACGGCCGGTCGGCCACGCCAACTGTCCGGGCTCCAGTCGTCAGGCAAGCTCACGGCCTGCAGGTTTCGATCGGTGGGGTTCATTGCAGATCCTCGATGGCCACGCAGAAAACCACTGCGCTGGCCCATATCAACGAAAGATGGAAGTCCTGCGGCTACGGAAAGCCGCCCAAAGCGCCCAGGCGCCCAGAAGCACGAACCAGATCAGGCTCCAGGCCGGCATCGCCAGGCCCAGGAAGCTCCAGTCCACTTCCGCGCACTCGCCCGAACCGGTGAATACCTTGCGGATCACTTCGGTCAGCGGAAAGGCTTCCATCATGAAGGAAAGATCCGGTCCGCATGCGGGCACCTGGTCGGGTGGCAGGCTCTGCAGCCAGACATGCCGGCCCGCCACCACCACGCCCATGGCGACAGGGAACAGCGCGAGCGCACCATAGGCCACCCGGCCCGCACGCCCCTTGGGCGAATGCAGCGCACCCAGCAGGAACACCAATCCCAGCAACAGGAACGCCCCCCGCTGGAACGTGCACAGCGGACACGGCATCAGGCCCTGGAAATATTGCGTGTACAACGCATACGCCAACAAGGCGAAGCAGGCCACGAAGCCTGCGAGGAATTGGGCGCGGAAGCTCCAACGAAATGGGTTCATCATCGATCCGGGAATGGGGCCGCTTCCGCATTATCCGCGCATAGGGCCCGACACGTCATCCATCACGTGGATGCCCTTGCCAGCCCCTACCTTCCAAAAACCGGAAACCCCGGCGACTGGCCGGGGTTTCCTGGGACACGCAAGCGAGTGGAAGGACTTATTCAGCCACTTCTTCCGCGATGGCGACGGGGCGGTCGACCAGTTCGACATAGGCCATCGGCGCATTGTCACCGGCGCGGAAACCGCACTTCAGGATGCGCAGGTAACCGCCCGGGCGCGCCTGGTAGCGCGGACCCAGCACGGTGAACAGGTTGCCCACCGCTTCCTTGTCGCGCAGCCGCGCAAAGGCCAGACGGCGGTTGGCGACGCTGTCGATCTTGCCCAGGGTGATCAGCGGCTCGGCGACGCGGCGCAGTTCCTTGGCCTTGGGCAGGGTGGTCTTGA
>CAZLSG010000108.1:0-4332 GCA_964562135.1 uncultured Pseudoxanthomonas sp.
GCATGCCGGTGATCGCGCCGCCCTTGAAGCTGACGTTGAGCGCCGAGTTGAGGCTGTAGGTGGCCGCCTGCGCGGTACGCACGTTGGCGCGCACGGAGACGAACATGCCGATGAAGCCGGCCACGCCGGAAAGGATGGCGCCGATGGCGAAGCCCACCGCAGTGGCCCAACCCAGCGCCGGGATGAAGCCGATCACCAGGAACAGGACCACGCCGACCACGGCGATGGTGATGTACTGGCGCCGCAGGTAGGCGCTGGCGCCCTCCTGGATGGCGGCAGCGATCTGCTGCATGCGTTCGTTGCCCGCGTTCTGCTTGAGGATCCAGCGCGTCGACAGGACGCCGTACAACACTGCCAGCCCGGCGCAGACCAGCGCCAGGTGCAACCCGATGTTTTCCAGCATGACCCCTCCAAAGATGTGGATGTTCTCCAGCGGACCGGATGAACGAGGGGATGAACGCAATTCGGGCCGTCGCAACTTCCAACGGCCCTGACGGCTGCCAAGCGGCGGCGGCGTCTGCCTCGGTGTGTTCGGTATTCCCTGGAGCATGCGGAGTATGCGCCCGGGAGGGTTTCAGGGCTAGCCTGATTCCGGGGGGAAGAGGTGATCGCGGACCCGGAATGACGGATTGGGGGGTGTGGCCATCGATCCCCGGGGAACGGATGGGCCTGCGCCAGTGGCCTGGATGCGGTGGTAGAGTCGGCCGGAAACGCTGGTTCCACATGACAGGAGACGACCATGAAACCGTGGCTGCTGTTGCTGTCCCCGCTCGTCCTGACCGCCTGCGGCGCGCAGGCGCCCGCTGTTGCCGCTTCCGATGCGGCGGCTGAGGAATCCTCGGCTGCCATCGTGGATGCGCTGCCGCTGCAAGCCGGCTTCTTCGTCCGCGACGGCACGCCCTGCGGCGAGGCATCCAACGCCACCTTGTTGCTGCACATCGATGGCGGCATCGGCGGCTCGCAAGACCGTTGCGAGTTCAAGCGCATCGAGCAACGCGACGACACCACCTTCATCGTCATCCAGGAATGCGGCGACCTGAGGGGTGGAGGCAGCGACACCAGTGAGATGACCTACACGATCGCCAGCCCCACCGCGTTCCGCGTGGTCCACAACGAATATGGCTGGGAATACACCGCCGAGCATTGCCCGCAATCGGCCCTGCCGGAGCCGTGGCGGAGCAACGATATCGGCGGCTGAGGAAATCCGGGGAAAGGGCGCCGGCGTTTACTCGCCGCGCGCCAGTTTCTCCTCGACGGCACGAAATGCCGAGTGCTTGCCGGGCGGCGCATCGGGCACGCCGGTGGCGAAGTAGGCCACGCCGGTGCCGGACGTGCGGTCCACCCACAGGCCCGAGAGCAGGCCGTAGGCACTGCCGGCGTGGCCGGTGCGGGCGATGCCGTCGCCGAACGGATCGTCGCCGCAGCCTTCCAGCGGCGTGGCCAGCGTTTGCGCGGCCAGCCCGTAGCGGCAGAAGAAGCGTTCGCCGGATTGCCCGCTGTCGTCTTCCTCGAAGGTGACGCCATTGCCGGGCGCGTAGGTCCATGCCGGTTGCAACAGGGTTTCCACCGAGGCAGGGGTGAGCAGTTGCGCGCCATCCCCCCTGCCATTGCCCAGCAGCATTCGCCCTATCCGCGCCAGGCCGTTGGCGGAAACGCGCAGCCCACCCTGTGGCGAGAACAGCGCGCCGTTGATGCCCGGCTGCCATTGCGAAAGGTCGCAGCTTCCGTCCGTGGCCGCGACCACCGGGCAGGCATCGGGTTCGCCGCCGCGATGGTCGTCGCGCACCGGTTCGCCCGCGGCGTTGTACAGCACCACCGCGCGGCTGGCGGTGTCGGCGTCGCAGGCGTCCCAGTTGAAGCAACCTTCGATGCCCAGCGGTTGCAGCACCAGTGCATCCATCAGGCGGTCGAAGCGTTCGCCGGTGGCCCGTTCCATGATCGAGGCCACCAGCGGGAAGTTGAGGTTGGTGTAGCGGAAGTAGGTGCCGGGCGCATGTTCGGCATCCCAGGCGCGGGGATCGTCCAGCAGATCCTGCAGGCGGCCGTCCAGAGGAACGGCGTAGTAGCCGGCGGCATCGGTGAGGCTGCTGCGGTGTGAGAGCAGCAGGCGCAGTGTGATGGGTTCACCGGGATGGGCGGGGTGGCGCAAGGGCCAGCCCAGCAACTCGGAAACATCCGCATCCAGGTCCAGCGTGCCGGCTTCCACCAGTCGCATCACGCCGATGGCGACCACGAGTTTGGATACCGAGGCGACCCGCACCGGATCGTCGGCGGTGACGGCGCGGCCGGCGGCCACGTCGGCCAGGCCCTGCGTGCGGACGTCGGTGACGTTTTCGCGGTCGAATGCCACGCGGACAGTGGCGACAGGCTCGATGGCCGCGGCGGTGCCCGCCATGAACGTGGCGGCCAACAGGCAAAAGGACAGGATGCGCGGCATGCGGGGCTCACCTGGGCATGGAGGACAAGACGGGATGATAGACGAGCCGGCGGTGTGCGTTCTTGTTGCTTCAATGCAGCGCTATGCTCGCTCCCATGAAGCCATGGGGCCGGGCGACACACGGAACAAGGGGTGGTGTTGCGGTTTGTCCACGTGTCGCCATTGTTCGAGCAGGGGCGGGCTGCGTACCGCAAGTTTGTTGAGCAGGTGTTCCCACTCGTAGTCGATCTGGCCCCGGGTCACGCGGATGGGTTCGACGGCACGGACCGGGCCGATCTTGCTGCGGTCGAAGCGGTATCCACGGACCACGGCTTCGGCGTGCACCGCGGAGAGGTAGGCGTTGATCGCCAGTCGCGGCGAGGGGTGCGTCTTGAATCGTTCCAGTTGCGGGTGGTTGGTATAGCCGTGCGTCTGTCCTCTCAGAACTGCCTGCGCCAGCAGGGCTTCGCGCCATAGCGCCACCAGGCCCTTGGGATCCAGGTATTTCGGGTGCAGCGACCAGAGACGCATAAGTGGGGGCCGTGGAGTAGGGAGCAACGGGAGTTTCAATGGGTTGTTCCGGCAGCGTCCGTCCGAGGAAGCGACAGGGCTGCCAGACGCCGATCCAACGCCTGCAAGAGATCCCGGGAGTGTCGCGTTTGGGGTGTTGATTCATCCCGTCTCATGTTGAAGGAATAGTAGTTCGCAACCGAAAAAGGTACGCGAAACGTACTGTGCCGTGACAGCGTCGCTGTATTCCGCTTGAGATCCGGAGAATGGCAATCGAGGAATTGAAAGAACCCACTCGTCACGAAGGATGTGGAGAAGCGATTCCAGAACGTGGCCAGCTTCTACTGGCTTGGAGTCGGTGGACTCGATCGCGCCCAGAATGCTATCAGGCTTGTCCTCGACAAGTTCTGGATTTTCCGAGAATCGGTGGCACGGTCCGGACAGCCGGAATGATACGAAGTGCTCCTTCTTGTCGGGCATCTTCTTTATTTTCGATGGCCGAATTGGACGGCTGTTCTTCTCTACGGTTGCAGCGAAGAAGTGAGTGTTCAGTTCCTTTGTTTTGTAAAATCCTGGTGCGACATAAAAGACCAGTCCGTGCTTCTTTTCGAGTTTCAGCATCAATGACGTTTGACGGGATTTCCCAAGCGCCATCAGATAGAAACGATAAACCGGATTGATCGGTGAGCCCTGGATGAACTTTCCACTGGTGAACTCCGCAGCATCCTTTCGCCTCATGCAATGGGAGAGCTTGAATTGCAGGAAGAGCGGAATCCCCCCGTAACCGAGCTTGAGGTCATAACCGTATCCGGTTTTCCCTTCCTTGGCCGTGCTTGGAAAACTTGGAGCGACAGTAAGCGCTCCGGAGGTCTTCTTGGCCAGCTCAGCTGTGTACGCAAAAGCGAAGGAGAGTTCCGAGAATTCCGGTTTCATGACGGTTCCATTGATGACTCAACGTGACATCAGGGGCGGTATACCTGGGCGTTAATTCACCGCTCATGTGCCTGTAACCATGAGAGCAACCACGAGTATTAAGAAGGTGACCAAAAGAGAGCTGAAGATAAAATTAGCATTATTGAGAAACCTGTTAATAGGTCGCCGCTTCTCATCCTCGTTAAGACTGCCTAGGTGTGCCCGCATTTCTTCATGAGGCCAGCGCGTGATGAGAAAGCTGAATCTTGAAGATTCTGCTACGAGCAGGCTTTTATCTGCGATGCGAACTTTCACAACAAAGAAGAACAGCAACCAGAATACCAGTGCCACGATCATTGCCAGGCAGAATATTAAGGTGGCAAGTGAAGACATGTCCGTGGGCCCTAACGCCTGAATTAAGCCGCGCCGCGAAGCGGCGTCGGCTTGAATGATGAGATGGACTCCTCCCGCGTCACCACACGGCTTCGAAGAGC
>CAZLSG010000109.1:0-4234 GCA_964562135.1 uncultured Pseudoxanthomonas sp.
TGATCACGCCGAAGGCGTTGCAGAGTTTTTCGTCCGCATCGCTGACCAGCGGGAATTTGAAACCCTGTTTGGCGCAGAAGTTGTCGTGCGACTTCACCGAATCGCGCGACACGCCCAGCACGCTGGCGCCGAGTTTCCCGAACTCCGGCAACAATGCGTTGAAATCCAGGCCCTCGGTGGTGCAGCCCGGCGTGCTGTCCTTGGGATAGAAATACAGCACGAGCCATTGGCTGGCGTAGTCGGCGAGTTTCGCGCTTTCTCCGCCCGACAGTGCCAGCGGGAGGTTCAGGGTGGTTTTGGCGAGGCTGTCTTTGCTCATTGCCGAATCGGGCTCCCTGCGTGCCGCGTGTTCAGAATTTCATGGGGTCCATGATCGCGTCCAGGTTCAGGTGGTCGCAGAACTCCAGGAAGTCGTCGCGCAGCGCCGCGATATGCATGTTGGCCGGCACCCCGATGGTCACCTGCGCGGAGAACATCTCCGCGCCGGTCTGCATGGCCCGGTAACGGGTACTTTGCAGGTTCTCGATGGTGATGCCATGGTGGTCGAAGAAGTCGGCCAGTTGGAACAGGATGCCGGGCTTGTCCGCCGCCACCACCTCGACTATGTAAGGCAGCAGGTTGGCCTGCACCACCTTGGCGCCGGTGCGGTACCAGACCAGGCGCAGGTTTTCCTCGCGTTCCAGTCGGGTCAGCATGGCTTCGAGCTTGGCGACGGAGTCCCACGACCCGGTGGCCAGCGCGGTGACCGAGACGTCACGCCCTACGGTGGCCAGGCGCGCGTCGACCAGGTTGCAGCCGCTGTCGGTAATCCGCCGTGTCACCGGCAACAGCGGCGACTCCGGATGCGTCGTATAGGCGTTGATCAGGAGGTGGTTTTCGGTCGGCGAAGGCCGGGGCGTGGAGTCGGTCAAGGGGGCTTCCGGCATTGCGGCGATTCTGAATGGCGGCCCCGCTGGCGTGCGGTGCTGGATGCAGCATACTTGCCCGGGCTTTCACGCCGCAAGTAACATCGCCGGGTATGAGGCTCCCGCGTGGGGGACCTTTTCCGTCCGATGAGATGGGTTGACAGTGTCCCTTTCCGGCAGCATCGCTGCTCTTGCCATACCGTTTGCCGCCCGGTCGCGAAGCATTCGCGACCTGAACCCCAGGAGATTCACCATGCGTTTTCCGTCGTCCGTTTCGCGCCCGCTGGTCCTTGCTGCGCTGGCCGTGTCCGTTGTCGGGGTTTCCGGCTGCAGCTGGTTCAGCAAAGGCGCCAAGGGCGACTATGCGCTGAGCCCGGAAGCGCGCCCGCTCGAAGTGCCGCCGGACCTCAGCCTGCCGAATACCGCGGGCGCCATGCATCTGCCGCAGGCCGGAACCTCCGACGCGCCGGCTCCGGCTCCCGCCGCGCCGCCGCCCGGCATTGCCGCTGCCGAGACATCGTTCGTGGTGGCCGGCGAGCGCGATGCGGTGTTTGCCCAGGTGGGCACGGTGCTGGAGGCTACCGATGGCCTTGCCATCGCCAGCCGCGCGCCCTTGCTGGGGGTCTATGACGTCAGCTATCGCGGCAGCGACTTCCTGGTGCGCGTGGCCACGGTGGAAGGCGGCGTCCATGTCTCCGCGGTCGATCCGCGCGGCCTGCCGGCGGGCGGTGAAGCCGCAGCGACCCTGGTGGCCAGCTTGCAGGCTGCGCTGGGCGGTTGACGGGCTCCGCGATGCTCGACGAAAAGGGCGCCAATGGCGCCCTTTTCGTTATCCGGAACCTTGCCAGGGCCATCCGCTGGCCGGGTCCGGCGGCCCGTCCGGATTTCCCTCAACGTTCCAGCAGCGGCAGCTTGCCGGGCTTGCCGTCCCATTCCTGTGCGTCCGGCAACGGATCCTTGCGGGTGGCGATCACCGGCCATTCGCGGGACAGCTCCGCGTTCAGGGCGACATAGAGCTCCTGCCCGGCGGGGACGTCGTCTTCCGGGAAGATGGCGTTGGCCGGGCATTCGGGCTCGCACAGGGTGCAGTCGATGCACTCGTCCGGGTCGATCACCAGGAAGTTGGGGCCTTCGTGGAAACAGTCCACCGGGCACACCTCCACGCAATCGGTGTACTTGCACTTGATGCAGTTTTCGGTGACGACGAAGGGCATGGCGGTATCTGGCTGTGGCGTGTGGCTGAGCGTCAGCCCGCTATTTTAGTGCACTGGCGCCCCGACGTCGCATTGCCGGCTGTTCCATGTCCGCGTGAGCCGCGTGGCATGCATGTCAGGGCTGGTTGTGGCGGCTGAAGGCTTCGGCCTTGCCTTCCGGATCGATCAGCGAAACGGTATAGGGCTGGCGCAGGCCATCCGGGTGCTCCATGCCGGGCGAGCCGAGCGGCATGCCCGGCAATGCCAGGCCCCTGGCATCAGGGCGCTCGTCCAGCAGGCGCTTGACGTCTTCGGCCGGGACATGGCCTTCGATGAAGTAGCCGGCCACTTCGGCGGTGTGGCACGAGCCCATGCCGTAGGGAATGCCCAGGCGCGACTTGACCGGGCCCATGTCTTCCACGTCGTTCACTTCCACGGTGAAGCCGGCTTCGCGCATGTGTTCCACCCAGACGCCGCAGCAACCGCAGCTTTCGTGCTTGTGCACGAGGATGGCGGGCAAGCCTGAAGCAGAAGGGACGGCCGGGCTTTGCAGCATGGCCTGCGCCGGCACGATGGGAGCCGCGGGCGTTCCCGGTTCGCCGGCTCGCGTGCAGGCGGAAACGCCCAGTGCGATCAGGCCGACAAGGCAGAGAGGCAGGGTCTTGGGTGTCATCGGGAGGGTCTCCGTTCGGTATGGGGTCTGGCCTGCCGCGCGGGCGCGGGCTGGCATGTGGTTCCGTTGCAGGCGGGCGTGTCGATGCTCAGTCTATCGCTGCGGGTCCGGGCGGGCTTTTCATCCATCGGAATCAGAACCAGAAGCGGATGCCGGCGACCCAGCGGTTGTCGCGCGCTGGCTGGCCATTGCCGTGGCGGAAATCGGCGGTGGCGCCGAAGCTGCGTTCGTGGACGAAGCCGATGTAGGGGGCGAACCGCCGGTCCACTTCGTAGCGCAGGCGCAGGCCGGTTTCCGTCTTGCCCAGTCCGCTGCCGACGCGGCGCAGCGGATCGTCCTTGCTGTTGAACTCCAGTTCCAGCAGTGGTTGCAGGATCAGGCGGTTGGTCAGCAGCAGTTCGTATTCGACTTCCAGGGCGGCGGTCAGGCGTCCGGATTCGCCCAGATAGGCCATGGCCGATAGTTCGAAGAAATGGGGCGCCATGCCCTGTATGCCGATGGCGGCACGCGTTTGCGACGAAACCGGACGGAAATCATGCCGGATGCCGGCGACCACGTCCCACCAGGGCGTCATGCCGCGCCCGTACAGCACTTCCAGGCTGGAAGACGTGGTACGCCCTTCTTCGCGCCCACCTTCGCTCAGCAGCCACAGGCGATGGATGTCGCCGCCGATGGAGGCGCTGCCTTCCCAGGCCTGGCCATTGCCGTGGTCGCCGCCCCAGGCCTCGAAACGGTTGAACAGGACGCGGGTGTAATAGGCCGGTCCGTGCGACATGTGCGGATGGCGGAGGACCGGGAAAGCTGCGGCGCGGTCTTCGTCCGTGACAGGCGGGATGGGTTCGCGGGGTTCCTGCATTCCTCGTCTTGCCTGCGTGCAATGTCCTATGGCCGCGTGTTCCGGGGGGCATGGATCGTTGTCTTCGGGCAGGGTGCAGTGGCCCATCGCGGCATGTTCGGGCGTGCAGGGCGACGCATTGCCTGTCTTCGGCGCAGCGTTATGCGCATGTTTCCCGTGGTCCGTGGGGGGCATTTCGCAATGTCCCATGGCGGCATGCTCGGGCGTGCAGGAAGGTGTGCCATCCGTACTCGGCCCGGCATGGGATGCGTGTCCATCGTGATCCTTCGCCGGCATCGTGCAATGACCCATTGCCGCGTGGTCGGGCGTGCAGGACGGTGCATCGTCCGCCTTGGAGGTGGCGTGGTGATCGTGGTCGGCCGCCGGCATCGCGCAATGGCCCATGGCAGCATGTTCGGGCATGCAGGAGGCGACCTGGCTTTGCCCATGTCCCGCATGTTGGGCATGGGCCATGGCCGGCATTGCGAGCATGACGGCGCATGACAGGCGGATCAGCGTGGCGTGCGTGTTCATGCGCCTTCCTCCACGCGCACTTCACGCATCATGCCGCCATCCATGTGGTAGAGCAGGTGGCAGTGGTAGGCCCAGCGGCCGAGCGCGTCGGCGC
>CAZLSG010000110.1:0-3969 GCA_964562135.1 uncultured Pseudoxanthomonas sp.
CGCGGTCGAGCTTGTTGATGAAGGTCATGATGGGCGTGTCGCGCAGCCGGCAGACCTCCATCAGCTTGATCGTCCGCTCCTCCACGCCCTTGGCCACGTCGATCACCATCAGCGCCGAATCCACCGCGGTCAGCACGCGATAGGTGTCCTCGCCGAAGTCGGCGTGGCCGGGGGTGTCGAGCAGGTTGACGACGCGGCCCTCGTACGGGAACTGCATCACCGAGCTGGTGACCGAGATGCCGCGCTCCTTCTCCAGCGCCATCCAGTCTGAGGTGGCATGGCGTGCGGCCTTGCGGCCTTTGACCGAGCCGGCCATCTGGATCGCACCCCCGAACAGCAAGAGCTTTTCGGTCAGCGTGGTCTTGCCGGCGTCGGGGTGCGAAATGATGGCGAAGGTGCGGCGGCGCGCGGCTTCGGTGGAAACATCGGACATGGAAGGCGCGCCCGCACGGGCGCCGGATAGAAGAAATGGGGACGGTGATTATACCGGTCGCGGCCGAATCGCCGGACATGCAGGAGCGGCCCTTGGCCGCGAAGGCCTTTGCATGAAAGCCTTCGCGGCCAAGGGTCGCTCCTACGGGAAGGCTTCGCCTGCCAGCGGGAACCGCAGTTCGCCCAGCGGGCCATACATCCGGAACGGGACCGATTCCAACCGCATGCCGCGGTTGACCTGCAGCACGAAGTGCAGGTGCGGGGCCGTGCTGAAGCCGGTATTGCCGGACAGCCCGATGCGTTGCCCGGCGGTTACCTGCTGTCCAGGATGGACCAGGATGCCGCCGGGGCGGAGGTGGGCATAGACCGCCATGCTGCCGTCGCGGTGGAGGATGCGGACGAAATTGGTGCGCTCGGCAAGGTCCGCGCGTTCGGTGCCGGCGGTGTCGAATCCGTCTTCCGCCTGCATCACCACGCCCTCGCGTGCGGCAAGGACCGGTGTGCCTGCGGGCAATGCGAAATCCACCGCATGCAGGTTTTCCGGATCGCGGTGGCTGAATTCGCCGCCCGGACCCTGGTCCACGCGGATACGGTCGTGCAGGAACGGCAGGTGATAGGGGTGGTCTTCGGCAATGGCGCCAGGCTGGCCGGGCACGGCATCCAGCAGCAGGCGGAAGTCGCCGGGATTCGATGGGCCGGGGGTGATGCGTGCGACCGGCATGCTGCTGCGCGCCGGGATGCGGACTTTCGCTGGCAGTCGCGGGTCGCTGTCCGCGCCATTGCGCCGCTCGAAGCGCAGGACCGCTTCCACCGGGCCGTGCAGCGGATTGTCGATCCAGGCCTGGTAATCCGTTCCCCGCCGTTGCAGCCGGAGCTGTGCGGCTGGGCTGCCGGGAATGGAGGAACGGGTCTGGTCGATGCCGGGGGGCAGCGGTTGCGCAGGTATCGCGGGCGAGCCCCCGGCTGGCCGGAGGTAACCCGTGCCTTCCTTCCAGCGATACTGGCGGCCCGCCTCGGCGGGCGCCATGCCGGTTGCCAGCAGCATGCCGGCGATGATTGAACCGGCGATGCGCACCGTGGCGTTCACCGCAGGCAGCTTTCCTTCAGGTGCAGTGCGCCGACGATGTCGCGCAGGTCGAAGGCCGACAGCGACTGGTCGTCATGCACCGCGAACAAGGCACCGGAGGGGAAGCGCGCAGTGGCGGCGGCGTGCAGGGTGCCACCATCGGTGTTGGCGACCTCGTGCCCCGAGAAAGCGCCTCGTGGCTGCAATGTCTGCCGGTCGAACACGCGGAACAGGGTGGGCCGGGTCTGGTCCACGGCAATCCAGTAACCCTCGGTGTCCGTGCAGGCCCACAGCATCACGCCTTCGGCATCGGCGTGGAAGGTCGGCAGGCTGTGGCCGCGGTAGCGGCCATCCATCCGGTAGTCGCGCAGGGTGGAGCCCACGCGGCGGTCTTCCTCGGCAATCAGCAGGCGGTCGTGGACCGGATCGCCGGCAATGGATTCCACCATGCGCAGGGCGCCTGCCTCGGTGGTGTCCCCGAAGTTGCCCTCATGGCGTGCATGCGGGAGGCCTTCGTCGTCCAGGCGGATGCTGAAACGCTTCACGCGCTGGTCCAGTTCTGCCATCGGGGGCAATTCCCCGGTGCGGAAGTCGGCCATGAAACTGTCGGTGACCAGCAGCTCCAGCTCGTTCGGCGCTGTTTCGTGGATCCAGAGCCCGTAGGGCGATTTCAGGTGATCGCTGCCGAAGGCGAGCAGGGGCGCGAACGAGGGAAGGTGGAAGATCTGGATGCGATGGTTGTCGCGCTCGACCACGAACAACAGGTCGCCGAACACCGCGATCCCGTTGGGCCGGTTGAATTGTCCCGGTACATCGCCCGGCCCGCCCACGGTGCGCAGCCGTTGCCCGCTGTCACCATCATGGACCACCAGCCTATGGCTCGACTTGGCGGTGGCAATCAGCCACAGATTGCCTTCTTCGGTTGGCCAGGCGGCCACAGAGTCCAGTTCATCGTCAACCACGGGCGCCGATATCCATGCTTCGCCGAGGATGGCATCGGGCGTGATTTGTGGCTGGATTCCGAGGGGGGGCGGGGGAGCGGCGGGCGGGGTCGGAGGGCTGGCGCAGGCAGCCACAAGGACTGCGCACATGGCGCCGAGCAGGGTATTTCTTGTCATGGCGCAATTATGAATGATTGCCCGTTGTCCGGCGCGCCATTTCAATACATCGCTTTATCCGAATAAAGCGATTGACAGCCTGCGGGGCGGGTGGCAGACTGGCCCGACCATCGAGACCGGCGGAGGGACAGGCCCTTTGATGCCGGGGCAACCAGCGGAGCTTCAAGCCGTGTACTGGTGCCAAATCCTGCGGGGACCCAGCGTCCGCCGAAAGATGGTTCGATCCGTACCCCCGTACGGCGAACGCGAGCCCCGCGAAGGCTCGATGGCCCTCCAGTTTCCCGGATACCGCCATGAGCTTCGCCACCGCCGCCATCCTCCCCTTCCCGGCTGCCGATTCCCGCAGCCAGGCGCCGTCCGCTGATGCCGGGGGTTCTTCCCAGCGTGGTGAAGTCACGGTCAGGCTGTCGATGCGCCATGCCGGCATCCGCACGGTTGGACTGCGCTACGAATTGCAGGGGCCGGCCGAAGCGCCCGTGGTGCTGGTGGCTGGCGGCATTTCCGCCCACCGCCATCTTTGCCCCAGCGATGCCTTCCCGGAAAAGGGCTGGCTGAACGATCTGGTGGGCGCCGGCCGCACGCTGGACCCGGCCCACCACCGCCTGCTCGCCTTCGATTACCTCGGCGCGGACGGCAGCATCGACGCCCCCATCGACACTGCCGACCAGGCCGATGCCGTGGCGCTGTTGCTGGATGCCCTGGGCGTAACCGAATTGCAGGCCTTCGTCGGCTATTCGTACGGTGCATTGGTGGGCTTGCAATTGGCGCAGCGCCATCCGGGCCGGTTGCGCAAGCTGGTTGCGGTCAGCGGCGCACACCGGCCACACCCGTACGCGGCGGCCTGGCGCGCCTTGCAGCGCAAGGCGGTATTGCTGGGCCAGTTGCAGTGCGCCGACGCGCAGGGGCTGTCGCTGGCGCGGCAGTTCGCCATGCTCAGCTACCGCACGCCGGAAGAGTTCGAGGAGCGCTTCGACAGCGCCCCCGAGATCATCAACGGACGCGTCCGCTGCGCGGCGGAAGACTATCTGGACGCGGCGGGCGCGCAATACGTGGCGCGCACGCCGGTCAATGCCTATGTCCGTCTGTCCGAATCCATCGACCTGCACCGCGTCGACGCCACCGGCATCCGCACGTCGACCACGGTGGTGGCGGTGGAGGGCGACCGGCTGGTGCCGTTGTCCGACTCGGTTGCACTGGTCGAAGGGCTGGGCACGCATGGTGCATTGCGCGTGCTGCGCTCGCCCTACGGACACGACGCCTTCCTCAAGGAAACCGATCGCATCGACGCGATCCTCGCCAGCGCCCTGCGCATCGGAGAAACCGCATGAGCCACCACGATTCCGCTTCCGACGT
>CAZLSG010000111.1:0-3961 GCA_964562135.1 uncultured Pseudoxanthomonas sp.
CGGCGGCCTGCACGTGGTGCGCCGGGCCCCGGCCCTGCACCGCGAGCTGTCCGCCAAGCCCGAGGCGGCCATGCGCGACCCGCTGACCGTGCTGGACTGGGTCAACCTGTACGCGCTGGCCGTGAACGAGGAGAACGCCGCCGGCGGGCGCGTGGTCACCGCCCCGACCAACGGCGCGGCCGGGATCATCCCCGCGGTGCTGCACTACTACGACCGCTTCTGCCCCGGCGCCAGCGAGCAGGGCGTGTTCGACTTCCTGCTCACCGCCGCGGCCATCGGCATCCTGTACAAGGAGAACGCCAGCATCTCCGGGGCCGAGGTCGGCTGCCAGGGCGAGGTGGGCGTGGCCTGTTCGATGGCCGCCGGCGGGCTGGTCGCCGCCCTGGGCGGCACCCCGGGCCAGATCGAGAATGCGGCCGAGATCGGCATGGAGCACAACCTGGGCCTGACCTGCGACCCGATCGGCGGGCTGGTGCAGATCCCGTGCATCGAGCGCAACGCGATGGGCGCGGTGAAGGCGATCAACGCCAGCCGCATGGCCCTGCGCGGCGACGGCAAGCACAAGGTCAGCCTGGACAAGGTCATCAAGACCATGCGCGACACCGGCCGCGACATGCAGGACAAGTACAAAGAAACCAGCCGCGGAGGACTGGCGGTGAATGTGATTGAATGCTGATGGCGTCACGCCGCATCGGAGTTCCCCATGCCACTGCCACATTTCATCAAGGACGATGATGAGTTGATGCGGCTGCATCTGCTCGGGCGCTCTTCAAACAGCTGCTTCATCTACAACGACTATTCGGGAAATGTTGCATCGGGACTATCCGGCAACGTTCTTCATCGTGCCGGCTGCCCACACGTGGGCAAATCGAATACCCGATACCAGAAAGTCTTTTTCAATGACCTGGATATGGCAACACGCTGGATATGCCAGCAGCGTGGAGACGAAGGAAAACGGTGGCGTCGTTGCAGTTGTTGCAAGTCCGAACACCAAGCCCATGGCAGCGCAACGCCAACCCCATCGCCGCTTGAAGCAACAACCAGAAAGCAGGCGCCGGAACCCAAGACCCCGAGCCATCCTGCGCCAGGGAAAGAACCCTTCACCGAAGGCAAAGTCGAAGACCTCCTGCAACCCTGGCTTGAAGCCCAGGGATACTCCGTGGAAAAGCGGGTCCGCGTAGGCAACGGAATCATTGATGTCGTCGCGCATCGCAGTGACAGCGAATGGGTCATCGAGGCCAAGGGTGAAGACAAGGGCGGCTTCGGCACTGCCGAAATGAACTTCCGCATAGGGATCGCCCAGATCTGCTCGCGGATGGAACACAAGCCGGGACGCAGGTTCGCCCTGGCCATCCCCCTGACAGCCGACTTCCAGCGACTGTTGCGCAAGCACCGTGACTTCACGGTATTCGAGCGCATGGAAATCTGGCTATTCGTTGCCAACTCCGATGGCGAAATCTCACTGGTTTCGCCCGAACAAATCCAAGGCTTCGTAGACGGGTTATGACTAACGGCGACAGGACTCTGGCTCCGGAGTCGCCGCGCACAATGCATTGTCGCGTTTTTAAACATTCTGTAGGAGCGGCTCTTGGCCGCGACTGCATTCCGGCAAAGCTCAATCGCGGCCAAGAGCCGCTCCTACGATCCGACGATTCCCAGCACGTCATCCAGCAACGCCGCCGCGGTCACTTCCGCGCCGGCGCCCGGACCCTGGATCACCAGCGGCTGCGCGCTGTAGCGGTCGCTGGAGATGGCCACCTTGTTGTCGGTGCCGGTGCCACCGCATAGCGGATGATCGGGAGCCAATGCCTGCAGGCCGACGCTGGCACCGGATGCGTCGAACCGGCCGATGAAGCGCAGCCTCTGGCCGTTGCGTCCGGCGGCAAGGAAGTGTTCGCCCACGAATGCATCCAACTGCTCCAGCGCGGCCTCCACCTTGTCGATGGACAGGCCCGCCAATGCCGGCGGCACCAGTGATGCCACTTGCACGTCTTCGGCTTGGAGATCCTGGCCCGAGGCCCGCGCCAGGATCAGCAGCTTGCGGCGCACGTCCTCGCCGGACAGGTCGATGCGCGGATCAGGCTCGGTATAGCCGGCCTGCTTCGCCTCGCGGACGAATCCGGAAAACGGGCGGCTGCCGTCGTAGTGATTGAACAGCCAGGCCAGCGAACCGGAAAGCACGCCTTCCACGCAGTGGATGCGGTCGCCGCCGCGCACCAGTTCGCGGATGGAACGGATCAGCGGCAGGCCGGCGCCCACGGTGGCGCTGTCGCCATAGCGCGCGCCGGATTCCGCCATGGCCTTGCGAACCGCCTGCGCGCGCCACAGCGGGCCACCCTGCCCCAACTTGTTGGCGGTGACCACGTGGATGCCGCGCGCCAGCCATTCCGCATGCCGGTCCGCCACGGTCTCGCTGCCGGTGGCATCGACGATGAAGTCGCCCCGGCGCAAGGCTTCGGTCTCGGTCCATGGCGGAATGTCCCCGGCATGGGCCGGGGCTGTCCGGGCTTCTTCCAACGCCTGCCGGACATCGTTCCCGCCCACCTCGCGGACGCTGCGCGAATTGGCCAGCCACGCGAATGCGGGCAGGCGCGCGCCCTGGTTCCGCAAACGGAGGTAACGCTCCACGAACGCACTGCCCACCACGCCGGTGCCCAGCAAGGCGATGCGCGCTGACGCCGTGGCCGGCGGCGTGGCCAAGCGGACGACCGCGTTCATGCGTCGGCGAGTTTGCGCTTGGACTCGGTGGCCACCACTTCGGCACGCGCAAGGCCCGCTGAAAGATCGGCCAGCAGATCCTCGGCGGCTTCGATGCCGACCGACAGGCGCAGCAGGCCATCGGAAATACCGGCCTTGTCCCGCGCTTCGGGCGTCATCGCACCATGGGTCATGCTGGCCGGATGCGCCACCAGGCTTTCCACGCCACCGAGCGATTCTGCCAGGGTGAAATAGCGCAAGCCGTCAACGAACGCGCGGACCTCGTCCTCGCCACCTTCCAGTTCGAACGAGATCATCGCCCCGAAACCCTTCTGCTGGCGCGCGGCCAGCGCATGGCCCGGATGCGAGGCCAGGCCGGGGAAATACACCTTCGATACGGCGGGATGCTGATCGAGCAGCGCCGCGATGGCGTCTGCGTTTTCCTGATGCACGCGCAACCGCGCATCCAGCGTGCGCAGGCCGCGCAGGGTCAGGAAGCTGTCGAACGGCGAGCCGGTCAGGCCCAGTGCATTGGCCCACCACACCAGTTGTTCGTGATTTTCCTTGGTGCGCGCGACCACCGTGCCACCCACCACATCACTATGGCCGTTAATGTACTTGGTGGTGGAGTGCACCACGTAGTCGGCGCCGAATTCGAACGGTTTCTGCAGCGCCGGCGACAGGAAGGTGTTGTCGACCACGGTGACGGCGCCGACCTTGTGCGCCGCTTCGATGACGAAGCGCAGATCGGTGATGCGCAGCAACGGATTGGACGGAGTTTCGATCAACACCAGCTTCGGCGACTGCGCCAGCGCATCGGCCAGCGAGCGCGGGTCGGTCAGGTCGGCGGTGATCAGTTCGAAATGGCCCTTGGCCGCCAATGCGTTGAACAAGCGCCAGCTGCCGCCGTAGGCATCATGCGGCACCACCAGCCGATCGCCCGGCTGCAACAGCGCGTGGAGCACCAGCGTGATCGCACCCATGCCGGTGGAAGTGACCACCGCGCCTGCACCACCTTCCAGCTCGGCCAGCGCTTCGGCCAACAGATCACGGGTGGGGTTGCCGCTGCGCGTGTAGTCGTACTCGCGCTTGTTGCCGAAGCCGTCGAAACTGAAGTTGGACGACAGCACGATGGGCGGCGTCACCGCGCCATACGCGGTATCGCGGTCGATGCCTGCGCGCACCGCCGAAGTGGCGGCGCTACAGGGGACGTCGGAAGCGGAATCGTGGTGGCTCATGCGGTTTCTCCGATGCGCAGGGCGCT
>CAZLSG010000112.1:0-3612 GCA_964562135.1 uncultured Pseudoxanthomonas sp.
ACCACGAGCGGATCAGGTCGGGCGAGGCCAGCGCGATCTTGATCGCGTCGAAGTCCAGCGGCTGGCGCTGCTGGTTGAAGAGGTTGAGCAGATCTTTCATTTCTTTAACTCCGGTAAGGAGGAAAATCGGCGGGTCGAGTGGACGGTCGGAAGGATTCGGGAACGGGGGAAGCGCGCCATGCGCCGGCCACCCGCTCCCTGCCCCGCCTTACTCTTCCAGTTCCATGTTGATGGCCAGCGAGCGGATTTCCTTCACCAGCACGTTGAAGGATTCCGGCATGCCCGCGACCATCTCGTACTCGCCATCGACGATGTTCTTGTACATCTGGTTGCGGCCCTGCACGTCGTCCGACTTGACCGTCAGCATTTCCTGCAGGGTGTGCGCCGCGCCGTAGGCTTCCAACGCCCAGACTTCCATTTCGCCGAAACGCTGGCCGCCGAACTGCGCCTTGCCGCCCAGCGGCTGCTGGGTGACCAGCGAGTACGGGCCGGTGGAACGGGCGTGCATCTTGTCGTCGACCAGGTGGTTCAGCTTCAGCATGTGCATGTAGCCGACCGTGGTCTTGCGGTCGAACGCTTCGCCGGTGCGGCCGTCGTACAGCTGGGTCTGCCCGCTGGTGGGCAGGTCGGCGAGTTCGAGCATGCGCTTGATCTCCGACTCGGCCGCGCCATCGAACACCGGGGTGGCCATCGGCACGCCGTCGGTCAGGTTCTTCGACAGGGCAATCAGCTCATCGTCGCTGAACTGGGACAGGTCCACGCGGTCCTCGCCCAGCTTCTTCTCGTGGTTGTAGATCTGCGCCAGGAACTTGCGCAGGTCGGCCACCTTGGTCTGGGCCTCCAGCATGTCCTGGATCTTCCTGCCCAGGCCCTTGGCCGCCCAGCCCAGGTGCACTTCCAGCACCTGGCCGATGTTCATGCGCGAAGGCACGCCCAGCGGATTCAGCACGATGTCCACGGTTTCGCCGTTGGCCATGTACGGCATGTCCTCGACGGGAACAATCGTCGAGACCACGCCCTTGTTGCCATGGCGGCCGGCCATCTTGTCGCCCGGCTGGATGCGGCGCTTCACGGCCAGGTAGACCTTGACCATCTTCAGCACGCCCGGGGCGAGGTCGTCGCCGGCGGTGATCTTGCCGCGCTTGTCGTCGAAACGGCGGGCGAATTCCTTCTCGTGCGCCTGGATCTGCTTCTGCGCGCGCTCGATGGCGTCGGAGGCGTCGTCGTCCTTCATGCGGATGGCGAACCAGTCGGCCTTCTTCAGGCCGTCCAGGTAGGCGTCGGTGATGGTGTCACCCTTCTTCAGGCCGGCGCCGCCGTTGGCCACCTTGCCCACCAGCTGCGAGCGCAGGCGGGCGTAGATGGCACCTTCCAGGATGCGGAACTGGTCGTCGAAGTCCTTCTTGACGCGCTTGATCTCGTTTTCCTCGATCTGGCGCGCGCGCTTGTCCTTCTCGATGCCGTCGCGGGTGAACACCTGCACGTCGATGACGGTGCCGTCCATGCCCGGCGGCACGCGCAGCGAGCTGTCCTTCACGTCCGAGGCCTTCTCGCCGAAGATCGCGCGCAGCAGCTTCTCCTCCGGGGTCAGCTGGCTTTCGCCCTTGGGCGTGACCTTGCCCACCATGATGTCGCCGGCGCGCACTTCGGCGCCGATGTACACCACGCCGGACTCGTCCAGCCGGTTCAGCGCGTTTTCCGACACGTTGGGGATGTCGGCGGAGATTTCCTCCGGCCCCAGCTTGGTGTCGCGCGCCACGCAGGTCAGCTCTTCGATGTGGATCGTGGTGTAGCGATCCTCTTCCACCACGCGCTCGGAGAGCAGGATGGAGTCTTCGAAGTTGTAGCCGTTCCACGGCATGAACGCGATCAGCATGTTCTGGCCCAGGGCCAGTTCGCCGATGTCGGTGGACGGGCCATCGGCGAGCACGTCGCCTCGCGCCACCACGTCGCCCACGTTCACCAGCGGACGCTGGTTGATGCAGGTGTTCTGGTTGGAGCGGGTGTACTTGATCAGCGAATAGATGTCCACGCCGGCATCGTGTTCGCCGGAGATTTCCTCCTCGACGACCTTGACCACGATGCGGCCGGCGTCGATCTGCTCGACCACGCCGCCGCGACGGGCGTTCACGGTCACGCCCGAGTCGCGCGCCACGGCACGCTCGATGCCGGTGCCGACCAGCGGCTTCTGCGCACGCAGCGTGGGCACGGCCTGGCGCTGCATGTTGGCGCCCATCAGCGCACGGTTGGCGTCATCGTGTTCCAGGAACGGCACCAGCGCCGCGGCCACCGACACGGTCTGCATCGGCGACACGTCCATGAAGTGCACTTCGCTCGGCGGCTTCAGCAGCGACTCGCCCTGGAAGCGGCACGGCACGAACAGCTCGGTGAGCCTGCTCTTGGCATCGTGCAGCGCATTGGCCTGGGCGATGACGAAGTCGTTCTCCTCGATGGCCGAGAGATACTGGATGTCGTCGGTGATCACGCCGTCCACCACCTTGCGGTACGGCGTCTCCAGGAAGCCGTACTGGTTGGTGCGGGCGTACACGGCCAGCGAGTTGATCAGACCGATGTTGGGGCCTTCCGGGGTCTCGATGGTGCAGACGCGGCCGTAGTGGGTCGGGTGCACGTCGCGCACTTCGAAGCCGGCGCGCTCGCGGGTCAGGCCACCCGGGCCCAGCGCCGAGACGCGGCGCTTGTGGGTGACTTCCGACAGCGGGTTGTTCTGGTCCATGAACTGCGACAGCTGCGAGGAACCAAAGAATTCCTTGATCGCGGCGGCCACCGGCTTGGCGTTGATCAGCTCCTGCGGAGTCAGGCCTTCGCTTTCGGCCATCGACAGGCGCTCCTTGACCGCGCGCTCGACGCGGACCAGGCCCACGCGGAACACGTTCTCGGCCATCTCGCCCACCGAACGCACGCGGCGGTTGCCCAGGTGGTCGATGTCGTCCACCGTGCCACGGCCGTTGCGGATCTCGGTCAGGACCTTGATCACGTCCAGGATGTCGGAGGTGTCGCCATTGGTCGCGACCAGGCGCTTGGATTCTTCCTCGTTGCGCGTGCTGAAGTACTTGTGGTCGTACAGCACGGACTCGCCGGTGACTTCCTTGCGGCCGACGCGGCGGTTGAACTTCATCCGGCCCACGCCGGACAGGTCGTAGCGCTCGAAGGTGAAGAACAGGTTGTGGAACAGGTTCTGCGCGGCGTCCTTGGTCGGCGGCTCGCCGGGGCGCATCATGCGGTAGATCTCGACCAGCGCTTCCAGCTGGGTGCGGGCCGGGTCGATGCGCAGCGTGTTGGAGATGTAAGGGCCGCGGTCCAGGTCGTTGACCCACAGCGTGCCGATCGCGTCGACGCCGGCCTTGCGGAACTTCTGCAGGTGCTCGTCGGTGATCTCGTCGTTGGCGCTGGCCACCAGCTCGCCGGTAGCCGCATCGATGACGTCGTGCGACAGGATCCGGCCCAGCAGGTAGTCATCGGGTACCGCCAGGGCGGCGATGCCGGACTGCTCCAGCTGCTTGATGTGGCGCGCGGTGATGCGCTTGCCGGCCTCGACGATGATCTTGTCGCCATCGGCCAGGTCGAAGTTCAGGGTTTCGCCGCGCAGGCGCT
>CAZLSG010000113.1:0-3582 GCA_964562135.1 uncultured Pseudoxanthomonas sp.
TCAGGCTGCCGGTCGGGTGGCTGGACTCGTCCTTGAAGTACAGGTCGATCTCCGGGTAGCCCGGCAGCGACAACGGGATCAGGTGCGTGTCGGCCGACCGGTTGAAGTCGGCCTCGATCTTGCGGATGGCGCTGGCGACCCAGGCACGTGAAGACATGGCTATTCCACCGTGACCGACTTGGCCAGATTGCGCGGCTTGTCCACGTCGGTGCCGCGGGCCAGTGCAGTGTGGTAGGCCAGCAACTGCACCGGGATGGTGTGGACGATGGGGCTGAGCGTGCCGACATGGCGCGGCGTGCGGATGACGTGCACGCCCTCGGATTCGTTGAAGTGGCTGTCCTGGTCGGTGAACACGAACAGCTCGCCGCCGCGCGCGCGCACTTCCTGCATGTTGGACTTCACCTTCTCCAGCAGACGGTCGTTGGGCGCGATCACCACCACCGGCATGTCCGCATCCACCAGCGCCAACGGGCCGTGCTTCAACTCGCCTGCCGGATAGGCCTCGGCATGGATGTAGGAAATTTCCTTCAGCTTCAACGCGCCTTCCAGCGCGATGGGGTAATGCAGGCCGCGGCCGAGGAACAAAGCATCGGACTTGGGCGCGAAACGCTCGGCCCATGCCGCGATCTGCGGCTCCAGGTTCAGGGCGTGCTGCACGCTGCCGGGCAGGAAGCGCAATTCTTCCAGGTAGCCTGCTTCCTCTTCGTCGCTGATGCGGCCATGCAGCTTGCCCAGCACCACGGTCAGCTGGAACAGCGCCGCCAACTGGGTGGTGAAGGCCTTGGTGGAGGCCACGCCGATCTCGGCGCCGGCACGGGTATAGCAGACCAGCTCGCTGGCGCGCGGGATGGCGCTTTCCGGCACGTTGCAGATGGACAACGTATGCCTGTGGCCCAGCGACTTGGCGTATTTCAGCGCCTCCATGGTGTCCAGCGTTTCGCCGGACTGGGAAATGGTGACGATCAGGTGTTTCGGATTCGCATGAGCGGCACGGTAGCGGTACTCGCTGGCGATCTCCACGCTGCACGGCAGGCCGGCAATGGCCTCGATCCAGTAACGCGCGGTCAGCCCGGCGTAGTAGCTGGTGCCGCAGGCGAGGATCTGCACGCCCTCGATGCCCTTCAGCACCGCTCCGGCATGGGTGCCGAACAGTTCCGGCCGGAAGCCGCCATCGATGGTGGCTTCGATGGTGTCGGCAAGGGCACGGGGCTGCTCGTGGATTTCCTTCTGCATGAAGTGGCGGTACGGGCCCAGCTCCAGCGATGCCAGCGACACGTCGGACACGTGGACGTCGCGCTGCACCGGCTGGTCGTCGCCATCGAACACGTGAACGCCTTGGCGCGTCACTTCGACGGTATCGCCCTCTTCCAGGAAGATGATCTTCCGCGTTGCCTGCACGATGGCCGAGACATCGGAAGCCACGAAGTTCTCCCCCTCGCCCAGGCCCACCAGCAGCGGACAGCCCATGCGCGCGCAGACCATGCGGTCCGGCTCGTTGCGGTTGACCACCGCCAGGGCATAGGCGCCGGCAAGCTCCTTGACCACGCGTTGCAGCGCCACCAACAGATCGGCGCCCTGCTGCAGATGGTGGTGCATCAGGTGCGCGATGACCTCGGTGTCGGTCTGCGATTCGAACACGTAACCCAGCGCGCGCAGCCTGTCGCGCTGCTCTTCGTGGTTCTCGATGATGCCGTTGTGGACCAGCGCGATGCCTTCGCTGATGTGCGGATGCGCGTTGGCCTCGGTGACGCCTCCGTGGGTGGCCCAGCGGGTGTGCCCGATACCCAGCGTGGCCCGCAGATCTTCAGCCAACGCCGCCGATTCCATTTCCGCCACGCGACCGGTCCGCCGCACCCGGCGGACGTCGCCACCACCCACCACCGCAATGCCGGCCGAGTCGTAACCCCGGTACTCCAGCCGCTTCAATCCTTCGATCAGAACCGGGACCACATCACGATCCGCGATCGCGCCGACAATGCCGCACATATAGGGGTATCACTCCTGCAAGCAAGCCCATAGTGTACGGGATGCGGACTGTCCGCCCGGACAACCGGAGTGTCCGCCCGGACACCCGGCCCGCCATATTCACCAATCCAGTCAATGACTTGGAAGTTGGCACGCGAGTTGCTTCGATTCGTTGACCTTCCCGTCTCCACAGGCACGATGGACAAGCAACCCCGCATCCGAGACACCGCCGGCCAGGACACCCTCGTGTCCGCGCCCTCCCTTGCCGCGCGCTGGCGCAAGCCGTGGGTGCTGGCCATCGCCGCCGCCGTGGTGGTACTGCTGCTGGCGGTCTGGGTGGCTTCCGGCTGGATGGGAGGCGGGCGCTCCTACGATGCCACGCGCATCCGCATTGCCGAGGTGAAGCGCGGCGACCTGGTCCGCGACATCACCGCCGATGGTCGGGTCATCACCGCCAACAGTCCCACCCTGTACGCCATTGCCGGCGGCACCGTGGCGCTGAAGGTGGTGGCCGGCGACGTGGTGGAGCAGGACCAGGAACTGGCGGTCATCGACAGCCCCGAGCTGCGAAGCAAGCTGGTGCAGGAAGAATCCACCCTGGCCAGTCTGGAAGGCGAAGCCAGCCGCGCCGTGCTGGACGCGCAACTGTCTCGCTCCAACGCGCAGAAGCTGCTGGACCAGGCACAGATCGACCACACGGCCGCCCAGCGCGACCTGGAGCGCTACCAGCGCGCCTTTGAAGGCGGCGCGGTCCCGCAGAACGACCTGGCGCGCGCGCAGGACAACCACCGCAAGGCGGAGATCGGCCTGGCCGCGGCGCGCCATGATTTCTCCCTGCAAGGCCAGGGCGCCGGCATCGATGCCCGCAACAAGCGCCTGCTGGCCGACCGCCAGCAGGCCGTGGTGGCCGAACTGCGGCGCCAGGTGGACGCGCTGACCCTGCGCGCGCCCTTCGATGGCCAGGTGGGCCAGGTGCAGATCTCGCAGGGCACCAACGTCGCCGTCAACGCACCCATCCTCAGCGTGGTCGACCTGAGCCAGTTCGAAGTCGAGATCCGCGTGCCGGAAAGCTTCGCGCGCGACCTGGGCATCGGCGTGCCGGCCCAGATCACCAGCAGCGGCAACCGTTACACCGCCCAGGTCTCGGCGGTATCGCCGGAAGTGGTCAACGGCGAAGTCACCGCGCGCCTGCGCTTCGACGAAGGCCAGCAGCCTCCCGGCCTGCGCCAGAACCAGCGGCTGTCCGCGCGGATCGTGCTGGACACCCGCGAGAACGTGCTGATGGTCGAGCGCGGCCCGTTCCTGGAGCAGGACGGCGGCCGCTTCGCCTACGTCATGGACGGCAGCACCGCGGTGCGCCGCCCCATCCAGGCCGGCGCCAGCAGCCTCAACGCCGTGGAAATCGTGTCCGGCGCGGAGGCTGGCGAACGCATCGTGGTTTCCGGCGCGGACCAGTTCGCCAACGAAGCACGGGTCCGCGTCTCCGGCAAGTGACATGACCGCCCATCTCCACCGCCACCCGCACCCACCCGCCAACCTCCAATCCCCGAAAGGACATCCAACATGCTCGACATGCGCCAGGTCACCAAGGTCTACCGCACCGAACTCGTCGAAACC
>CAZLSG010000114.1:0-3507 GCA_964562135.1 uncultured Pseudoxanthomonas sp.
TGAACGAGGTCAGCATGGCGATGGATTCCTTGGACTGCATCAGGCGCTCGGCGATGCGCTTGCGCATGCGGGTCATCGGCACGCGCTCTTCCGGACGCGCACCGGACGCGGTGCCGGCGCCGCCGGCCTTGGCGTAGTTGAGCAGGTCTTCCTTGGTCACCGCGCCACGGCGGCCGGTGCCTTCCACCTGCGCCGGGTCGATGCCCTGGGTGACGGCGGTGAAGCGTGCGCCCGGCGGCAGGCTTGCGGTGGAGGAGGCGACCGGTGCAGGCTGGGTCGAAGCCGGCGCGGCGGCCGTGGCTTTGGCGGCTTCGGCTTTGGGCTGGACTTCCTGCGAGCCGGCAGCGGGGCCTTCCTGCTTCTTGCCTTCCGCGGGCGCGGCGGCCACTGCGCCTTCCTCGATGATCGCCAGCAGTTGCTGGCTGGTCACGGTGTCGCCTTCGGCGAACTTGATTTCCTTCAGCACGCCATCGACCGGGGAGGGGACTTCCAGCACCACCTTGTCGGTTTCCAGATCCACCAGGTTTTCGTCGCGCTTGACCGCGTCGCCGGCCTTCTTGTGCCAGGTGGCGATGGTGGCATCGGAAACGGATTCGGGAAGAACCGGAACTTTGACTTCGGTGGCCATGGGTGAAGGCGTCCTTTGGGCTGCGTTCTGCGTGTGATTATCGGATTACTCGGCAACGATGTCGTTGCCGAAGGAGTTGACCAGCGCGTCGGCGACCAGCTTGAGCTGCTCTTCGACGTGTTCGGCGAAATGGCCGGCAGCCGGCGAGGGCGAACGCGAACGGCCGGCGTAGTGCAGGGTCTGTTTCGCGGTGGCGCAGGCTTGCAGATGGTGCTTGATCTGGTACCAGGCACCCTGGTTCTGCGGCTCTTCCTGGCACCAGACCACGTCGGTGGCCTTGGCGTAGCGCTTGAGCTCGGCGGTCAGCGCCTCGCGCGGGAACGGATACAGCTGTTCGATGCGCAGCAGCGCCACGTCGTCCTGGCCGCGCTTGTGCGCGTCTTCCAGCAGGTCGTAGTAGACCTTGCCGGAACACAGCACCACGCGCTTGACTTTCTTCGGATCGACCTCGTGGTCCGGGATCAGCTGCTGGAATTCGCCATTGGCCAGTTCGTCCAGGGTGGACACGGCCAGCTTGTGGCGCAACAGCGACTTGGGCGTCATCACCACCAGCGGCTTGCGGGTGCTCATGCGCATTTGCCGGCGGATCATGTGGAAAGCCTGTGCCGGCGTGGTGGGCACGCAAACCAGCATGTTTTCCAGCGCGCACAATTGCAGGAAGCGTTCCAGGCGCGCCGAGCTGTGCTCCGGGCCCTGGCCTTCGTAACCGTGCGGCAGGAACAGCGACAGGCCGCTGACGCGTCCCCACTTCGCTTCGCCGGCCGCGATGAACTGGTCGATCACCACCTGCGCGCCGTTGGCGAAATCGCCGAACTGGCCTTCCCAGATGCACAGGGTGTTGGGGTCGGTGGTGGAGAAGCCGTATTCGAAGGCCATCACCGCTTCCTCGCTCAGCAGCGAGTCGATGATGGTGGCTTCCTCGGCCTTGTCGACCAGTTGCCGCAGCGGCAGGTAGTAACTGTCGGTCTTCTGGTCGTGCAGGATGGCGTGGCGGTGGAAGAACGTGCCGCGCCCGGCGTCCTGGCCCACCAGCCGCAGGCCATGGCCCTCGGCCAGCAGGGTGGCGTAGGCCAGGTTTTCGGCGAAGCCCCAGTCGCCCGGCAGCTCGCCCTTGCACATCTTCACGCGGTCCTCGTAGATCTTGGCCACGCGCGGGTGCAGGGTCACGCCTTCGGGAATGGCGTTGATGATCGTGGCGAGCTGGTCCAGCGTCTTGCGCTTGACCTTGGTGCTGACCGGATCGGTGACCTTGCCGGACAGGTATCTGGACCAGTCGATGGCCAGGTCGTCGGTCTTGTTGGTAGCGAGGTCGGTGGTGACCTGGCCGGAATCGAGTTTGTCGCGGTATTCGTCCACCAGTGCCTTGCCGCCTTCCGCGGGAATCACGTCCGCGGCCTCCAGCACGCCCGCGTAAAGTTCGCGGGTGGTCTTGTGCTTGCGGATGGTCTGGTACATCAGCGGCTGGGTGGCGGCCGGTTCGTCGGCCTCGTTGTGGCCGTGGCGGCGGTAGCAGACCAGGTCGATCACCACGTCTTTCTTGAACTGCTGGCGGAACTCGTAGGCCAGGTGGGCGCAGAACACCACGGCTTCCGGATCGTCGCCATTCACGTGCAGCACGGGCGCGCCGATCATCTTGGCCACGTCGGTGCAGTACAGGGTGGAACGGGCGTCGTCGCGGGCGCTGGTGGTGAAGCCGATCTGGTTGTTGATGACGATGTGCAGCGTGCCGCCGACCGCGAAGCCGCGCGCCTGCGACATCTGGAACAGTTCCATCACCACGCCCTGGCCGGCGAAGGCCGCGTCACCGTGCATGATGATGGGCAACACGGTCTTGCGCTCGGCGTCGTTGCGGCGTTCCTGGCGGGAACGCGCGCTGCCGGCCACCACCGGATCGACGATTTCCAGATGCGAGGGGTTGAAGGCCAGGGCCAGGTGGACCGGCCCGCCCGGGGTGGCGATGTCGGCGGAGAAGCCCATGTGGTACTTCACGTCGCCGGCATGGGCCAGGCTGTCGTGCTCGAATTTGCCTTCGAATTCGTCGAACAGCTTGCGCGGGCTCTTGCCCAGCGTATTGACCAGCACGTTGAGACGGCCGCGGTGGGCCATGCCGACCACGATGTCCTTGACCTGGCCTTCGCCGGCGCGGCGGATGAGCACGTCCAGCAGCGGGATCAGCGAGTCGCCGCCTTCCAGCGAGAAGCGCTTCTGTCCCACGTACTTGGTATGCAGGTAGCGTTCCAGTCCCTCGGCGGCGGTCAGCCGTTCCAGGGTGCGCCGCTTCGCCTCGGCGTCCAGCCCGTAATTGCCGCCGGCGGTTTCCAGCCGTTGGTACAGCCACTGGCGCTGCTCGACCTGGGCGATATGCATGAACTCGGCGCCGATGGCGCCGGTGTAGGTGGCTTTCAGGCGGGCCAGCAGGTCGCGCAGTTTCATGCGCGGCTGGCCGGCGATCCCGCCGGTACTGAACTCGCTGTCCAGGTCACGATCCGACAGGTTATGGAAGCCCAGTTCCAGGTCCGGCGGAGGCGACGGCGGAGTCAGGCCCAGCGGGTCCAGGTTGGCGCCGAGGTGGCCGCGTGAACGATAGGCGGTGATCAGCCGGCCGACATTGCGCTCGCGCTCGTCGCCGGCGGCGGGAACCGTGGCGTGGCCGTTGTTGGCGGCCTGCCGGGCGGCGCCGGCGATCTGTTCGATCACCGCCGAATGGGGGATGTCGCCTGCCTCGCGGCCCTTGAATCCGTCGAAATAGGCCTTCCATTTCGGACCCACGCTGTCGGGAGCGACCAGATATTGCTCGTACAGGTCTTCGACGTAGGAGGCATTGCCTCCGTTGAGTTGCGAGGATTGCGCAAACTGCTTCAGGAGATTGTCCACGATGG
>CAZLSG010000115.1:0-3486 GCA_964562135.1 uncultured Pseudoxanthomonas sp.
TGAAAGAGACGTTCCAACTAAACCGCCTCACACACAGAAAATCGGACAAGCCCGCAGCGCCTCAACCATGCACCTGCACATAGGCTCTCAACCAGTCTTGCAGGCTGCTGCTTTCGACAAACAATCCGGTGACGACGATGAACCAGAACGCCAGCGCAAGGAAGGGAATGTATGTGGCCGGGTGGATGCGTCGCAGCGTTTTCCAGTCGTAGGCCATCAACGCGGCGAGCCAGAACAGGTCAGCGGGAAAGAAGGGAAGATACGGCGCAACCAGCAAATCCAGCACCTTCCCCAGCGGGCGAATGTCGGTGAAGGCCGGGCCGATGGTCCAGACGAAGGCCCAGAACATCAGCCGCTTGTGCACCGCCGCCTTCCGGCGCAGCCATACCGCCAGGGCGATCAAGGCGGCGAACGGAAGCACGCCACCGAGGCCGGCAAGCACGAACCCGATGGCGCCGGACAACTCTTCCGGGCTTGAGAGCTGGCCCAGCGCCTGCCTGCGGGGAATCAGTTCGAGATTGACGAGAGTTCCCGTAACCACCACGCCAACTGCCAGCACGATGCCCGCGATACCAAGTTTGCGATGCAAGTCTCTGCGTTCGATGTTCACCAAAGTAGCCTGTGCCAGAAACAGCAGATACCACGCGGTCATGATGACGCCATGCACGATGAGATGCGTCGACAACGGCCTGTCGGTGAATACCGGCCGCAGATAGAAGCTCTTGCCGAAGCCCAGCGCGATGACGACGAGCATGGCAACGGCAATCCAGATGAAGAAGCGGTTGCGACGGCGGACGCCACTTGCTGTCAGGTGGTCATGGGATGTATTAACCATGAGAACCTCCTGCTTTGCTGAAGAATCACGCCGCGAGACTACCTGTTGCTGCCTAACGCCTGAATTAAGCCGCGCTGCGAAGCGGTGGGCAGTTCCTACGAAAAAGTGGACACCTGCTCAACAACACTGTTCGAATTCTACCGGTGAACGATAGCCTAGCGACGAATGCAGGCGGTGATGGTTGTAGAAGCAGACATAGTCAGTGATCGCCGCACGCAGCAAGCACTCGCTCTCGAAGCTTCCACGGTGGTACATGTCCGACTTCATCGACTTGTTCCATGACTCCATGTGCGCGTTGTCGTTCATCCGCCGAGGCCGGTTGACCGACTGCACCAGCCCGGCGCGGCCTAATCGGCGCCTGAAGTCGCCAGCGATGAATTCGATTCCCCGATCCGTGTGGAACAGCGTATCGCACGCCGGCACGCGTGTCCGCAGGGCAGCGGCCAAGGCCCGGCCGGTCAGCGCCGCAGTACGCTCGGTGCCCAGCGACCAACCCAGCAGGCGCCGCGAGTACCGATCCATGACCGTGGCCAGGTAGCGCCACTGGCCGCCAACCTTGAGATAGGTCACATCCCCCACCCACACCTGGTCGGGCCGATTGCACGTTACCTCGTGGGCTCGGCTCGGGACGCTGTCCAGGAATCGCGCCAGCCCCGGTCGCCGCCGATACAGTCGTGCCGAGCATGCCCGCACGCCTTGCTCGCGCATCAAGCGCTCCACGCGCCGCCTCCCCACCTGTTCGCCCTGTCGCCGCAACGCCGCATGCACCCGCGGACTGCCATACGTCTCCCGGCTGGCAACATGCACGGCGCGAATCTTCTCGATCAGTACCGCGTCTTCGGACGCGCGGGCACTGGCAGGCCGTGCCACCCAGGCGTAGTAGCCTGCCGGACTGACGCCGAACAGGCGACACATCGCCCTCACCGCACACGCTTCCTGGTGGTGCTCGATGAAGGCGAAGATTTCGCCTTTTGATCGGAAGTGAACGCGATCGCTTTTTTTAAAAGGTCATGCTCAAGCTTCAACTGCTCGTACTGCTTCTTGACCCGGCGAAGCTCCTTGAGCTCGGCTGCAATGGTCGGGTCCACGTCCACACCCTTGGTCACGATGACGCCCTCCCGTGCGAGCCTTCGCCAACGAGACAGCATGTAGGGGTGGATGTAAAGCGACTGGGCGACATCGCTGACTCGAACGCCGGGCTGCTGGCTCAAACGAACCGCACTGGCTTTGAATTCATCGCTGTAACGACGGGTGGTTCTAGGACCGGGTTTTGGCATTGGGACACTCCTGAGGGTTAGCTCAAGGTGTCCACTGAACCGAAGGAACTACCGCGTCGGCTTGTATGAATTGTTAGGCCGCGGCCAGTTTGAGCTTGCCAACCCGCTGCAAGTTGACCGTCTGCCTTGCCAGCCACAGGTCATGAGCGTCCTGCATGGTGAGCCAACTCTCGGGAGAGCGGCCGACGGCCTTGGAAAGGCGGAGTGCCATCTCCGGGGTGACGCGGCTCGTGCCCTTGAGGATGCGGCTGAGAGTAGAGGCAGCAACATCCAGCTTTTCCGCAAGCTCGCGACCGCTGATGCCATTGGGCTCGAGGTAAATGTCAGTGATGAACTCGCCGGGGTGGGGAGGGTTGTACATGGCCATTAGTGATAGTCCTCATAGTCCAGGACGTAGGCGTTCCCATCTTGGAACTCGAACGTCAGCCGCCAATTGCCGTTTACGGTTATAGACCAGCGTCCGCGCATTTGACCTTTGAGCGGATGCAGCCGGAAGCCGGGGATATCCATATCCTCGACGGCCTGCGCAGTGTCCAAGGCCACAAGCTGCATCCGGAGCCGTTTGGCATGGTTGGCTTGAACGCCGGAGGTACTACCCGTCTCAAAGAATTTGCGCAGGCCTTTGTGCCGGAACGACTTGATCATGCGGCGATTGTATCACGTTGCGCATCACGCAACAAGCGGCCTAACGCCTGAATTAAGCCGCGCCGCGAAGCAACGTCGGCTTGAATGAATTGTTAGCCGTTACCCGCCTTGCCTCAGCGACAGAATACTCACTCGAAGCTGGGGTTCAAGTTTATTGAAGTCAGAGGCTGTTGAATTGAAGTTGAGAACAACCATCCGGCCCTCGTATGCCGACATCATGAGGATGTTGCGAATGTCCGTATCGATCGCTGTTGATTTGAACTCAATATATGCCCATCGCCGTCCGTTTATTGTCCTCATGTCTTGCTCTACCAGAACAAAACCCGGAACCACACGCGCGGAAGTTGCACTGATCTCTTGCAGTTGCGACTCAAGGATGTCGTCCGTTACTGCAACATCTCTAACGTCGTAGGCGACCGTAGTAGTCCTGCGCTCATTTCCTACCGCAGACGCCGGGCCGGTCCTCGAGGGAAACTTTGCATGAATCTCTGCCTCAGTCAGCAAAGTGAATCCATCGGGTGGCGTGAACGAGATGCTTGTCGAAGGGATTTGAACAATGCTTGAGCTCACGGCTGGCGCTGAGAGCAGGAGGGCTGCGAGAAAGAAAAGTCGGATCACCTGAGAGCTCTCCTGTAACGGCTAACGCCTGAATTAAGCCGACCCGCGAAGCGGGTTCGGCTTGAATGAGTAAAAAGGAGACTTCCCCTCCGACGGCAGCGCCGTTCGGCC
>CAZLSG010000116.1:0-3373 GCA_964562135.1 uncultured Pseudoxanthomonas sp.
CGGCGAAGCCGCGCAACGGGAGGCCGCCAAGTGAGCGCGCAGATCCAGCAGGCCAGCGAAGGTTTCGCCAGCAATCCGGCCGAAGCCCGCCAGGAAATCCGCAACTACACGATGAACTTCGGTCCGCAGCACCCGGCCGCGCACGGCGTGCTGCGCCTGATCCTGGAAATGGACGGCGAAACCGTGGTCCGCGCCGACCCGCACGTGGGCCTGTTGCACCGGGGCACCGAGAAGCTGGCAGAGTCCAAGCCTTTCAACCAGTCGATCGGCTACATGGACCGGCTGGATTACGTGTCGATGCTGTGCAACGAACATGCCTACGTGCGCGCCATCGAGACCCTGATGGGGATCGAGGTGCCCGAGCGCGCGCAGTGGATCCGCACGCTGTTCGACGAGATCACGCGCATCCGTAACCACCTGATGTGGATCGGCTCCAACGGACTGGATCTGGGCGCGATGGCGGTGATGCTGTACTCGTTCCGCGAGCGCGAGGAGCTGATGGACTGCTACGAGGCGGTCAGCGGCGCGCGCATGCACGCGGCCTACTACCGTCCGGGCGGGGTCTACCGCGACCTGCCGGACCACATGCCAAAGTACAAGGAATCGCGCTGGCACAAGGGCAAGGCGCTGAAGCGCATGAACGAGGCGCGCGAAGGCACCATGCTGGACTTCCTGGAAAACGTCACCCAGGAATTCCCCAAACGCTTCGACGAATACGAAACGCTGCTGACCGACAACCGCATCTGGAAGCAGCGCACGGTGGGCGTGGGCGTGATCAGCCCGGAAGACGCCAGGGCATGGGGCATGACCGGCGTGATGCTGCGTGGTTCCGGCATCGAGTGGGACCTGCGCAAGAAGCAGCCCTACGCGAAGTACGACGTGGTCGATTTCGACATCCCGGTGGGCACCGAAGGCGACTGCTACGACCGCTATCTGGTGCGCGTGGCCGAGATGCGCCAGTCCATCCGGATCATGGCGCAATGCGTGAAGTGGCTGAAGGCCAACCCGGGCCCGGTGATGGTGAAGAACTTCAAGGTTGCGCCTCCTTCCCGTGAGGAGATGAAGGACGACATGGAAGCGCTGATACATCACTTCAAACTGTTCAGCGAAGGCTATTGCGTGCCGGCCGGGGAAACCTATGCGGCCGTCGAGGCTCCCAAAGGCGAGTTCGGCTGCTACCTGGTGTCCGACGGCGCCAACAAGCCGTTCCGCGTGCACCTGCGCGCGCCGGGCTTCGCGCACCTGTCGTCGATGGACCACGTAGTGAAGGGCCACATGCTGGCCGACGTGGTGGCGATGATCGGTACCTACGATCTTGTATTTGGTGAGGTGGACCGATGAGGGCCACGGGCAATTTCGAAAACGCGCGCCACGTGGACCCGCAGGTCGTCCTCAGCGACAAGACCCGCGCCCACATCGACCACTGGCTGACCAAGTTCCCGCCGGACCGCAAGCGCTCGGCCGTGTTGCAGGGCCTGCATGCGGCGCAGGAACAGAACGGTGGCTGGCTCAGCGACGAGCTGATCGCCGCCGTGGCCAAGTACCTGGACCTGCCGCCGGTCTGGGCCTACGAGGTCGCCACCTTCTATTCGATGTTCGAGACCGAGAAGGTGGGGCGCAACAACGTGGCGTTCTGCACCAACATCAGCTGCTGGCTCAACGGGGCCGAGGACCTGGTGGCGCACGCGGAGAAGAAGCTCGGCTGCAAGCTGGGCGAATCCACCGCCGACGGCCGCGTCTACCTCAAGCGCGAGGAAGAGTGCGTGGCGGCCTGCTGCGGCGCTCCGGTGGTCGTCATCAACGGCCATTACCACGAGAAGCTCACGCCCGCGAAGGTGGACGAGCTGCTGGACGGGCTGGAGTAAGCACATGGCACATCACGCACATTCCGGCTCGCATCCGACCGGCCCAGTCGGCCCCGCGCCGAAGGAACACCAGGTCGTCTACACCACGCTGCATTTCGACAAGCCGTGGTCGTACGAGAACTACCTGAAGACCGGCGGCTACGCCGCGCTGCGCAAGATCCTGGAAGAGAAGATTCCGCCGGCCGACGTGGTCGAGATGGTCAAGGCCTCCGGCCTGCGCGGTCGCGGCGGTGCAGGCTTTCCCACCGGCCTGAAGTGGAGCTTCATGCCCAAGACCGAGGGCATCCAGAAGTACATCCTGTGCAACTCGGACGAATCCGAGCCGGGCACCGCCAAGGACCGCGACATCCTGCGCTTCAACCCGCATGCGGTGGTGGAGGGCATGGCCATCGCCTGCTACGCCACCGGTTCCACCGTGGCCTACAACTACCTGCGCGGCGAGTTCCACCACGAGCCGTTCGAGCACTTCGAAGAAGCTTTGAAGGAAGCCTACGAACACGGCTGGCTGGGCAAGAACGTGCTGGGCAGCGGCGTGGACATCGACATCCATGGCGCGCTGGGCGCCGGCGCCTACATATGCGGCGAAGAGACCGCGCTGATGGAGTCGCTGGAAGGCAAGAAGGGCCAGCCGCGCTTCAAACCACCGTTCCCGGCCAATTTCGGCCTGTACGGCAAGCCGACCACCATCAACAACACAGAAACCTACGCCTCGGTGCCGGCGATCATCCGCAACGGCGGGGAGTGGTTCCTCAACCTGGGCAAGCCGAACAATGGCGGCCCGAAGATCTTTTCGGTGTCCGGTCATGTGAACCGTCCGGGCAACTACGAAATCAGGTTGGGCACCTCGTTCGCCGAATTGCTGGAAATGGCCGGCGGCGTGCGCGACGGGAACAAGCTCAAGGGCGTGATCCCGGGCGGATCGTCGATGCCGGTGCTGCCGGGCGACGTGATGATGGGCCTGACCATGGATTACGACAGCATCCAGAAGGCCGGTTCCGGCCTGGGTTCGGGTGCGGTGATCGTGATGGACGAAACCACCTGCATGGTCCGCGCCTGCCAGCGCATCTCGCGCTTCTATTTCAAGGAAAGCTGCGGCCAGTGCACGCCGTGCCGCGAAGGCACCGGCTGGATGTACCGCATGCTGACCCGCATCGTCGAAGGCAAGGCGACGCTGGATGACCTGCAGACGCTGAAGGCGGCCGCCGGCCAGATCGAAGGCCACACCATCTGCGCCTTCGGCGAGGCCGCGGCGTGGCCGGTGCAGGGCATGCTGCGGCACTTCTGGGACGAGTTCGAATACTTCATCGTCAATGGACGTTCCATCGTCGATTCGAAGCTGGAGGTGGCCGCATGAGCGCCCAGCCTTCCGCACCCGCGTTGCCGCCGGACCACGTTGCCATCGAGATCGACGGCCAGCCGTTGGTGGTGCCGAAGAACGCGATGATCATCCAGGCCGCCGACAAGGCCGGCATCCCGATCCCGCGCTTCTGCTACCACGACAAGCTGGC
>CAZLSG010000117.1:0-3221 GCA_964562135.1 uncultured Pseudoxanthomonas sp.
CCGCCGACAAGGCCGGCATCCCGATCCCGCGCTTCTGCTACCACGACAAGCTGGCCATCGCGGCCAACTGCCGCATGTGCCTGGTCGATGCCGAGATGGGCGGACGTCCGTCGCCCAAGCCGCTGCCGGCCTGCGCCACCCCGGTGGCGGATGGCATGAAGGTGTTCACCCGCAACGAGAAGGCGCTGAAGGCCCAGCGCAACGTGATGGAATTCCTGCTGATCAACCACCCGCTGGACTGCCCCATCTGCGACCAGGGCGGCGAATGCGAACTGCAGGACCTGTCGCTGGGCTACGGCCGCTCGGTCAGCCGTTTCGTGGAGCGCAAGCGCGTGGTGCCGGACGAGGACATGGGTCCGCTGGTCGCCACCGAGATGACCCGCTGCATCCAGTGCACCCGCTGCGTCCGCTTCACCGCTGAAGTCGCCGGCACCTATGAACTGGGCGGCATGTACCGCGGCGAGAACCTGCAGATCGGCACCTACGACGGCAAGCCGCTGACCACCGAACTGTCCGGCAACGTGATCGACATCTGCCCGGTCGGCGCGCTGACCAACAAGGTGTTCCAGTTCCGCGCGCGTCCGTGGGAACTGGTCGCGCGCGAATCCATCGGCTACCACGATGCAATGGGTTCCAACCTGTTCCTGCACGTGCGCCGCGGCGAAGTGCTGCGCAGCGTGCCGCGCGACAACGAAGCGGTGAACGAGTGCTGGCTGTCGGACCGCGACCGCTATTCGCACCAGGGCCTGTACAGCGACGATCGCGCGGTCCGGCCGCAGCTGAAGATCGATGGCGAATGGCGCGAGGTTTCCTGGGCCGAAGCCCTGGCTGCCGCCACCGGCATCCTGCGCGCGCAGCCGGGCGATGACCTCGGGTTGCTGGTGCATCCGGCCACCTCCAACGAAGAGGGCGGCCTGCTGGCGCGCCTGGCCGAAGGGCTGGGCAGCGGCAACCTGGACCACCGCATCTTCAACCGCGACTTCTCCGATGGCGCGGTGGCCGAGCCATTCGCCTTGCCGCTGGCCGACATCGAGCAGGCCGATGCCATCGTGCTGGTCGGCACCCACGTCCGCCACGAACTGCCGTTGCTGCACCAGCGCATCCGCAAGGCCTGGCGTCGCCAGGGTACCCGCGTGCACGTGGTCAACCCGGTCGACTTCGATTTCGCCTTCGACATCGCCGGCAAGCACATCGTGCCGCCGTCGGAACTGGCGGCGACGCTGGCCGGCAGCGCCCTGCGCGATGCGCTGAAGGGCGCGACCCGCGCGGTCGTGGTGCTGGGCGCGCTTGCCGAGAACCATCCGCAAGCCGCGGCCATCCGTGCCGCCGCACGGGATTTCGCCACGGCTACCGGCGCCTCGCTGTGCCGCATTCCGCAGGGCGCCAACGCGGTTGGCCTGGCGCAGCAGGGCGTGTTGCCCACCTCGCGCGACGTGGCCGGCATGTTCGCCCAGCCGCGCGCGGCCTATGTCCTGTATGGCATCGAGCCGGGCCTGGACTTCGCCGATACCGCCGCCGCGCTGAAGGCGCTGAAGGCGGGCAGGGTGGTGGCGTTCAGCCATTTCGCCTGCGCGTCCACGCGCGAAGTGGCCGACGTGATCCTGCCGATCGGCGCGCTGCCGGAAATCGGCGCCACGCTGACCAACCTGGATGGCGTGGAACAGTCCGTGCAGGCCGGCGGCAAGTTGCCCGGCGAAGCGCGTGAAGGTTGGCGCGTGTTGCGCGCGTTGGGCGGGGCACTGGAGCTGCCGTCGTTCGAGTTCACCGATCTGGCGGGCGCGCGCAAAGCGGCACGCAAGGCAGTGAAGCCCGATCAGGTACAAGTGGTACAAGTGGCGCGTTCGCAGGCACGGCCGGCTTCTGTCGACGGGTTGGAAGTTGCGTCGGTACCGGCCATCTATCGCACCGATGCAGTAGTGCGCCGTGCCGCCGCCTTGCAGGCGCATCCGTTGAATGCCGCGCCGCAGCTCGTGTTGAATCCGGCCGACGCCGCGCAGGCGGGGCTGGTGCAGGGCCAGATCGCCAAGCTGGCGGCGGCCGACGGCACGGCGGCCTTGCCGGTGACGGTGGATGCGCGGGTGGCGAAGGGAACGGCCTGGATCGAAAGCGGCCATGGCGCCACGGCGCCGCTGGGCGCGGGCCGGATCACGGTGGTGGCGGCATGAGCGGAGCATTGGTGAGCATGGTGGACCCTGTGCGCGATTGGTTCTTCGGGCTTGGCGACATCGGCGTGGTCCTGTGGATCGTGCTGAAGATCCTGCTGATCGCCATGCCGGTGATCGTTGCGGTGGCATTCTACGTGGTCTGGGAACGCAAGCTGATCGGCTGGATGCACATCCGCCATGGGCCGATGTACGTGGGCATGGGCATCTTCCAGGCCTTCGCCGACGTGTTCAAACTGCTGTTCAAGGAAATCATCCAGCCAAGCAGCGCGCAGCGCTTCGTCTACCTGCTGGCGCCACTGATCGTGCTGGCCCCGTCGTTTGCTGCCTGGGCAGTGGTGCCGTTTGGTGAAGGACTGGTGCTGTCCGATCTCAACGCGGGAGTGTTGTACCTGTTGGCGATGACCTCGCTGGGCGTGTACGGCATCATCCTGGCTGGCTGGGCCTCCAACTCCAAGTACGCGTTTTTGGGCGCAATGCGTGCTGCCGCGCAGGTAGTGAGCTACGAAATCGCGATGGGCTTCGCGCTGGTGGGCGTGATGATCGCCGCCGGCAGCCTCAACCTGTCCGAAATCGTGCTGGCGCAATCCGGGAAATATGGTTTCCTCAGTTGGTACTGGTTGCCCTTGCTGCCGCTGTTCGTGATCTATTGGGTCTCTGGCGTGGCCGAAACCAATCGTGCGCCGTTCGACGTGGTGGAAGGTGAGTCCGAAATCGTGGCCGGGCACATGGTGGAGTATTCGGGCGCGGCGTTCGCGCTGTTCTTCCTGGCCGAATACGCCAACATGATCCTGGTCAGCTTCCTGATCGCGATCTTCTTCCTCGGCGGCTGGCTGAGCCCGTTGCAGGGCTGGGTGACGGCGGATGTTTCGCCGTGGGTGGACTGGATCTGGAAGGGCGGTTTCCCGTGGTTGCTGGCCAAGGCGTTCTTCTTCGCCAGCGCCTACATATGGTTCCGTGCCAGCTTCCCGCGCTACCGCTATGACCAGATCATGCGCCTGGGCTGGAAGATCTTCATTCCGTTGAGCATCGTCTGGATCGCCGTGACCACCCTGATGG
>CAZLSG010000118.1:0-3136 GCA_964562135.1 uncultured Pseudoxanthomonas sp.
CGCATGGCCCGCGCCCAGATGCGCCGCGCCACCCGGCCGATGACCGTGTACTCCGGGTCCATGCCGTTGCTGAAGAAGAAACTCAGGTTGGGCGCGAAATCGTCGATGCTCATCCCGCGCGCCAGGTAGTACTCCACGATGGTGAAGCCGTTGCTCAGGGTGAAGGCCAACTGGCTGATCGGGTTCGCCCCGGCCTCGGCGATGTGGTAGCCGGAGATCGACACCGAGTAGAAATTGCGGACCTTGTTGTCCACGAAATACTGCTGGATGTCGCCCATCATCCGCAGCGCGAACTCGGTGCTGAAGATGCAGGTGTTCTGCGCCTGGTCTTCCTTCAGGATGTCCGCCTGCACCGTGCCGCGCACGCTGGACAGGGTCTCGGCCTTGATCTTCGCGTAGGTGGCGGCATCGACGAGCTGGTCGCCGGTCACGCCCAGTAGGCCCAGGCCCAAGCCATCATTGGTGGGCGGCAGGTCGCCGTGATAGCGCGGACGTTCCCGCCCCTCGAAGAACGCATCGATCTTCTTCCGCGCTTCGGCCCAACGCTCCGGCTCCGCCTTCAGGTACTTCTCCACCTGCTGGTCGATGGCGGTGTTCATGAACATCGCCAGGATCATCGGCGCGGGGCCGTTGATGGTCATCGATACGCTGGTGCTTGGCGCGCACAGGTCGAAGCCGGAATACAGCTTCTTCATGTCGTCCAGCGTGGGAATGTTGACGCCGGAATTGCCGATCTTGCCGTAGATGTCCGGGCGCGGCGCCGGGTCCTCGCCGTACAGCGTGACCGAGTCGAACGCCGTGGACAGGCGCGCGGCCGGCTGGCCCACGCTCAGGTAATGGAAGCGGCGATTGGTGCGCTCCGGCGTGCCCTCGCCCGCGAACATGCGGATCGGATCCTCGCCGGTGCGGCGGTACGGGTACACGCCGCCGGTGTACGGATAGCTGCCCGGCAGATTTTCCTTGCCCAGGAAGGTCAGCAGTTCGCCCCAGCTCTTGTAGGTGGGCGCGGCGATCTTGGGGATCTTCTGGTGGCTGAGCGAAAGACGGTAGTTTTCGCCTTCCACCGTCTTGCCGCGCACCTGGTACTGGTAGTGCTCGTCGGTGATCGACTTCAACCGCTGCGGCCATTCGCGCAACAGGCGCAGGTTCTCGCTGGTGAGCGACTGCACGGCGTCGTTGTAGCGCTGGCGCAGCACCAGCAGCGAGCGGTCCGTGGCCTGGCCGGTGGCTTCCACCGAATACAGGTCCAGTTGCCTGGGCAGTTCCGGGTCTTCCAGCTCATGCAGCGCCTGCCAGCAGGATTGCGCGCGATCGGCGGCTTCCGCCTGTTTGCCGATGCCCGCGTTGATGGCCCGACCCTGCTCGGCAATCTCGGCCAGGTAGCGCACGCGGCTGCCGGGAATCAGCACGGTGGCGCGCGGTTCCTTCAGGGTTGTGTCCAGGACCGGATTGAAATCGCACCCTGCAGGAGCGGCCTTGGCCGCGAACCCGCTGGACTCTTCCATCATGGCCGATTTCGCGGCCAAGGCCGCTCCTACGGGGGGCAATTTCCCGCGCAGCAGGCGGCACAGGTTGGCGAACATCCAGCTGACGCCGGGGTCGTTGAACTGACTGGCGATGGTGGGATAGACCGGGATGTCCTCGTCCTTCAGCTGGAAGGCGGCGCGGTTGCGCTTCCACTGCTTGCGGATGTCGCGCAGGGCGTCCTCGGCGCCGCGCTTGTCGTACTTGTTCAGCACGATCAACTCGGCGAAGTCGATCATGTCGATCTTCTCCAGCTGGCTGGCCGCGCCGTAGTCGCTGGTCATCACGTACATGGGGAAATCCACCAGGTCCACGATTTCCGAATCGCTCTGGCCGATGCCGGCGGTTTCCACGATCACCAGGTCGAAGCCCAGCGATTTCAGGAAACCGATGCAATCCTTGAGCACCGCGTTGGTGGCCACGTTCTGCCGCCGCGTGGCCATGGAGCGCATGTACACGCGATGGCTGCGCAGCGAGTTCATGCGGATGCGGTCGCCCAGCAGCGCGCCGCCGCTGCGGCGGCGGGTGGGATCGACGGAGATCACCGCCATGCGCATCTGCGGGAAGCTGGCCAGGAAACGATTGAGCAACTCATCGGTGACGCTGGACTTGCCCGCGCCGCCGGTGCCGGTGATGCCGATGACCGGCGTCCTGCCGCTGGCCAGTTGCCACTCCTTGCGCAATCGGGACAGTTCGGTCTCGCCGAAGGCGCCGTCCTCGATGGCGGACAGCACCCGGCCCATGGCGATCTCGTCATCGATGGTCGGCACCGCCTGCTGCTTCGAATCCCCGCCGCCCGATCCCGAGTCCCGGGCCTCGCCTGCGCGGCGCACCACGTCCTCGATCATCTCCACCAGCCCCATGTGCATGCCGTCGTTGGGGTGGTAGATGCGCTCCACGCCATAATCCTGCAGCTCGCGGATTTCCTCCGGCGTGATGGTGCCGCCGCCGCCGCCAAACACGCGGATATGGCCGGCGCCATGCTGCTTCAGCATGTCCACCATGTACTTGAAGTACTCCACGTGGCCGCCCTGGTAGGACGACAGCGCGATGGCATCGGCATCTTCCTGCAAGGCCGCGCGCACCACGTCCTCGACGCTGCGGTTGTGGCCCAGGTGGATGACTTCGGCGCCCTGCGACTGGATCAGCCGGCGCATGATGTTGATGGCCGCGTCGTGGCCGTCGAACAGGCTGGCGGCGGTGACGAAACGCAGCTGCGTGGCATCGGCACGGGTGGCCGGAATATCGGAAATCCTTGTGTTCATGCGCGCCCTCTCCCACCGCATGCAAAACGAAACGCAATTGTAGCGTCCGCAAGCCGGTCTCCCGATGAACCCGCTTGCATACGCCGGCGCATGTCGTCCCGCCCACCGCGCGGCCTCGCGGTGTTGCAACACCCGCGCGCCATGATTGGATTAGACTTGCGGGGTGCGACGAACTGGGCTGCAATCCGGATGCGTCGCTTTTTTGTTTTGAATCAAATGCTTGAGAAGTCCCTGCAGCACCAGGCCAAGGCGCACGCCCGCGCAACCCGGAGCCGACGAAGATGTTCGAAACCCTGCAATCCTCCGGCCATGAACAGGTCGTTTTCTGCAACAACCCGGATCTTGGG
>CAZLSG010000119.1:0-3025 GCA_964562135.1 uncultured Pseudoxanthomonas sp.
TGGATCTGGGCGGTTTCGAATTCCGCGATGATGGACTTGTTGAGGCTGCTCATGAAGGCACCGTGATTCTGGTTCGTGTGGATGTGTCGTTCGACAACAGAAACTGATGCAGTCGCCGGATTGCGCTGCACGATATTGTTATGGGAACCCGAGGCCAGCTGGCGCTCGGGAGCCGCATATCTTACTGATTTTCATCGCCCGTGGCTACCTGCCGCCGGATTTGCCGGTATCCGGACCCGCCTCCCGCCTGAACGCCTCCAGCAAGGCCCGATCGGCAGCCGACAGGCCCGCCTCGTCCAGCAGATCCGGCCGCCGGGACCCGGTGCGTCCCAGCGACTGCTGGCGGCGCCAGCGCGCAATGGCCGCATGGTCGCCCGAGCGCAGCACCGCCGGCACCTCGCCCAGCTCGTGCGACGCCGGGTGGGTGTAATGCGGGCAATCCAGCCAGCCGTCCTCGCCCTCGAAACTGTCCTGTGCCGCCGACTCGGCATCGTTCAACGCCCCGTCCTGCAGGCGCGTCACCGCATCGATCAGCACCGCCGCCGCCAGTTCGCCACCGGACAGGATGTAATCGCCGATGGAGATTTCCTCGTCCACCTCGGCGGCGATCAAGCGCTCGTCGACGCCTTCGTAGCGGCCGCACAGCAGGACCAGCCGGGGCCGGGCAGCCAGCTCGCGCGCCTTCTTCTGCGTCAACGGCCGGCCCTGCGGCGTCAGGTAGACCACCGGCGCAGGCGCGGGATCGGCCTCCTTCGCCGCCGCCAGGCATCTGCGCAACGGATCGATCATCATCACCATGCCCGGCCCGCCGCCAAACGGGCGGTCATCCACGCGCCGGTAGTTGCCTTCGGCGAAATCGCGGGGGTTCCAGCCTTGCAGCGCCAGCAGGCCACGCTCCCGGGCACGACCCACCACGCCGAACCCGGCGCACTGGTCAATGAATTCGGGAAACAGGCTGACGACGTCGATGCGCATCAGAAGTCCGGATCCCAGTCGACCGTAACCAGCCCTGCCTCGAAATCCACGTCGCGCACGAAGTCCGGCTGCACGAACGGGACCAGCCGCTCCTTGTCGCCACGCGCGACCAGCACGTCATTGGATCCAGTGGAGAACAGGTGCGAAACCGTACCGAAGTCCACGCCGTCGACATTGACCACGCGCAGGCCTTCCAGGTCCACCCAGTAGAACTCTTCGGGGCCCGGCGGTGGCAAGGCCGAACGCGGCACCAGTATTTCCGTGCCACGCAGGCTTTCGGCCACGTCGCGGTCCTCAACCCCGGGGAACGTGGCCACCAGGTATTTGCCGGAATGCTTGCCGCGCGCGCCCGTGAACTCGCGCTCGCTGCCATCGGGACCTCGCAGGATCCACGGCTGGTAACGGAAAATCGCCTCGCGCGGCTCCGTCCACGACTCCAGCTTGAGTTGGCCACGCACGCCGAAGACGCCCGCGACACGCCCCAACAGAATCGTTTTCTGCTGGAGCGTCGGGCACCCGGTGTTCATTTCGGGATCGGCCGCGCGCAATGCGCGGCCCTGCGGGTCAGGCCGAAGCCTGTACCTTGGCCACTTCCCTGTACAGGTTGCGGACCTTGTCGGTCAGTTGCGCGCCCTGGCCCACCCAGTGATCCACGCGGGCGACATTCAGCTCGATGCGCTTTTCGTTGCCGGTGGCAACCGGGTTGTAGAAACCCACGCGCTCGATGTTGCGGCCGTCACGCGCACTGCGCGAGTCGGTGACGATGATGTGGTAGAACGGGCGCTTCTTGGCGCCGCCACGGGTAAGGCGAATCTTGACCATTGCAGTTTTCCAGTGTTGCCCAGTCGCCAGAATGGCGAGGTAAGCCGGGTATTGTAAGCCATTGAAAGCCTGAAGGAAACCCGCCCTCCCCAATCCCCCCTTCCCTGTAGGAGCGACGCAAGTCGCGATGAGGCTTTGCCGATGTACCCCCTGTCGCGACTTACGTCGCTCCTACAGGGAAGGGATGGGGGCTTCTTCCAGCGGTTGCCAGGGCCGGCTGGCCAGGGCCGACGCCAGCCGCGCCATCAGATCCCCATCCACCCCGTAATCGACCCCGTCGATCCCGCCGACCGGCTGGATCCCGCTGGCATTGGCCGCAAAAGCGGCGCGGAACCCCGCCGTTTCGTCCAGCCGTACCGGCCGGGCCCGCTGGGGGATGCCGACGGCATCGAGCCCATCCCGGATCAGCCATTCGCAGCTGCCGCGCAGGGCCGGCGCCTCCGGCCAGACCACCTGCCCGCCGTCCCAGAAGCCGATGTTCCAGGTCGAGCCTTCGCTGATCCAGCCTTCCTGGGTCACGAACAAGGCATCGTCGAAACCCGCCCGCAGAGCCTGCCGCCGATAGTGGAACAACGGGAATGTGCCCACGTGCTTGATGTGCGGCAACGGCCGCACGAACGGATACGAGCAGACCCGGATCGGCGGCTTGTCCGCCGGCGATGGCGGCGACAGCGTGACCAGCAGGTCCGGCGACAGCACTTGCGCAGGCCGGCGGTAATCGAAGCTCCGCGCATAGACGGTCACCCGCAATCCCCCGTCGGTGGCGGAGTCCGCATCGAGCGCCATCCGCAGGCTGTCCAGGATCCGTTCACGCGACAATTCGCAACCGAACAGCTCACCGGTCGCCTGTTGCAACCGTGCGATGTGGAATTCCAGTCCCTGCACCGCGCGCGCGCGCATCTGCATGACCGTGAAATGGCCGTAATTGCTCAGTGCGAGCGCGCGCAGGTCGTCGGTGCTAGCGGGGCGGCCATTGAGGAATGCTTTGGACATGCCTTCGGTTCCCTCCTGTCTGTAGGAGCGACGCAAGTCGCGATGGGGCTTTACCGGGAAAAGCTGTCGCGACTTGCGTCGCTCCTACAAGGATCGGGAATGGTTCAACGGAATGGCATTCCGCCGCGCGCGCCGCCCATCATGCCCTGCAAGCCACGCATCATCCCTTTCATGCCACCCCCCTTGAGCTTGCCCATCATCTTTTCCATCTGCTGGTACTGCTTGAGCAGCTTGT
>CAZLSG010000120.1:0-2742 GCA_964562135.1 uncultured Pseudoxanthomonas sp.
CGGCAGAAGATGCGCGCATCGGTATTGCCGCGTGCGCCGGCCAGTGCGCGTCCACGCAGCGGGCCATAGATATGGATGGAGCCGTCCGAGATCACCTCGGCACCCGCACCCACGCTGGTGAGCACGGTGAGGTCACGGTTCTCGGCGTACAGCTGCTGGCCGGAACGCACCGGTGACTTCTGCACCAGTCCCGGTTGTGCCGGCGTTGCCACCGGGGCAGGGCGGGGCGGTTCGGGCGTGGTGCTGCGGACGGGCTGGGGCGCCTGGCGCGATGGCGCGTCCTGCTCCGCACGTTCGTACTGGGCACGGAACTTGGCCAGCAACGGCACACCCAGGGATTCGGAAAGCGCTTCGATTTCACGGGTGCCATAGGCCAGCGCCACCGGCAATACGCCGGCATCGCGCAACCCTTCCAGCAGGTTGCGGGCATCGTCGAAGGCTGGCGTCTGCGGCAGTCCACCGAAATCGATGATGACGGCGGCCCGGCCAAACAGTTTCGGTGCACGCTCCACCCGCTCGCGCATTTCCGCGCAGAGACGTGCAACGTCCAGGGTGCGGATGCGCAGGGTGGCAATGCCTACCTGGCCGATCTTCAGCTCACCGGCCTGTTCGTAATCCATGGCGGAAGGCGTGGCGCTCATGTACCGGTGGGCCTTTGCGTGGCGTTGTCGTGCAACTGCCGTGGGCGAGCCCAGGGCAGGTCAGGCAATTTGCCCTGGTAGGTGTCGCGTACCCAGGGATAGCTGCAGAGTTCCTTCAGCAGCATGCTGGCACGCACGTCGACATCCGCCATCTGGTTCTGGCCGGCTTCGTTGAAGCCGAAGCTGCCGTGGAACAGCAGGGCAGGATCGGCGCCGTGGTCCAGGAATACTTCGCAGGCCAGTTGCGGATAGCGCAACTCGGCGTAGCTCTGTACATCGGCATAGAACGCACGGCCGACACCGCCGCCGCGGCGGCGGCTGGCGACCACGATGCGGTCGATGTAGAAGAAATGCGGGAATCGCTCGCGGAACCAGGCGAAATTGCTGCTGTCATGGTCGGCATCGGAGCCGAAACCGACCAGGAAGCCAGCCAGGTTGCCGTCGCGTTCGGCGACGCGGAAGTATTCGGCCTGTTCGTAAAAGCGGCGCAACTTCACCGCATCCAGCGGCAGGATTGCCAGGCCGGCGTTGTTGTTCAGGGCCAAAACCGAATCCAGCTCGTGCTCGCGCACGTCGCGGATGACTATCGACATTACACAGGTTCCGTGCAGGGACGTGCGGGGGAAAAGCAGACCGCAGGGCGGACGCAGGGATTATTGCACGCGGGAGCATGGCGGGCGAGTCGCGCGGAAGGCCGGATTCAGGTCGCCAATGCCGATGGCGGGAACCCCGGCCCGCCTTGCCCGGGCATGACTTATGGTTGGCGGCGCGAGGCGGGAAAGCGCCTAATATGCGTCCATGCTGGGACGTATAAGCCATACCCGCCTGCTCCGTGCCGCCGGCCTTTACACCTGGGCGCTGGTCGGCATTCCGATCATCCTGAATGTCTGGTTCCTGCCGCCGTCGAGCGGGGCCGGCGGGCAGGGGGTCGATATCCCGATGACGGCCCTGGCCTATTTCACTTTCGGTATTTGCTACTGGCAGGCCACGCGCTCGCTGACCGGGCGGGGCACGCAGGCAAACGACGTCCACAGCATCGTGCTGGCACTGGTGTTGACCCTGGCGGCGGTGGCGGTGGGGGTCTACAGCCGCACCGGCCTGAGCGCCATGCTGATGGTCATCGTGGCCGGAGTGCTGCCGTGGCTGTTGAGCCTGAGGGTGGCGGTGGCCTGGCTCCTGCTGGGGCACGTGCCGTTGATGTGGGCCTTCATGGCCCTGGAAGACTTCAATTTCTGGGAGGCGCTGTTCCAGTCCGCGTTCTACGTGGGGTTTGCCGGTTTCGTGCTGGTTACCGCCTACGTGGCCCGGCAGCAGGCACAGGCCCGCGACGAACAGCGCCGCCTGAACGCGGAATTGCGCGCGACCCGGGTATTGTTGGCCGAGAGCGCCCGGATCAACGAGCGCACCCGCATTTCCCGCGAACTGCACGATTTGCTGGGTCATCACCTGACCGCGCTCAGCCTGAACCTGGAGGTTGCCGGACACATGACCGAAGGCCGCGCCCTGGAACATGTCCGCCAGGCGCAGACGCTGGCGCGTTTGCTGCTGACCGATGTGCGGGAAGCCGTGAGCCAATTGCGCGACAGCGGGGCCATCGACCTGGGGGCTGCCCTGATGCCCCTGGCCGACAAGGTGCCGGCCATCGACATCCGCATGGACATCGAAGAGCCGTTGACGCTCGACGACCCCGAACGCGCGCATGTTTTGTTGCGCTGCACACAGGAAATCATCACCAATGCCGTGCGGCATGCCCGGGCGCGCCGTTTGTGCGTGAGCTGCCGGCGGCAGGGCGATGCCATCCTGATCGAGGCCGAAGACGATGGCGTGGGCGCTTCGCAGGTGGTGATGGGCAATGGACTGCGCGGCATGAGCGAGCGATTGGCGCACTACGGTGGGACGGTGGAGCTGGAGACCGCTCCCGGCAAGGGATTCCGCCTCTCGTTGCGTCTTCCCGATGTCGTCAGTAACCTCGCTGGGCATCCGGCGAGTACCGTTCTTTCTCCCTCATGTCCCGAGAGTGTCTCCGGAGGTACCGCATGATTCGTGTCTGTCTGGTGGATGACCAGAACCTGGTGCGCCAGGGCATCCGATCGTTGCTGGC
>CAZLSG010000121.1:0-2679 GCA_964562135.1 uncultured Pseudoxanthomonas sp.
TTGATCACGCCGATGTCCGCCATGTACTCCTCCTTCGTCGGGATGCGGCCCAGGCGCGAACAGATCGCGGCCAGTTCCGCCGAACCCAGGTACACGTTGGAATTGCGGCCCAGACGGTTGGGAAAGTTGCGGGTGCTGGTGGAGAACACCGTGGCGCCCTCGCGTACCTGCGCCTGGTTGCCCATGCACAGCGAGCAGCCCGGCATTTCCATGCGTGCGCCGGCAGTGCCGAAGGTGCCGTAGTGGCCTTCCTTGGTCAGCTCGCTGGCATCCATCTTGGTCGGTGGCGCAACCCACAGGCGCGTGGGAATGTCGCGCTTGCCTTCCAGCAGCTTGGCGGCGGCGCGGAAGTGGCCGATGTTGGTCATGCACGACCCAATGAATACTTCGTCGATTTTCGCGCCGGCCACGTCGGACAGGGTCTTCACGTCGTCCGGGTCGTTTGGGCAGGCCAAGATCGGCTCGTGGATGTCGGCCAGGTCGATTTCGATGACGGCGGCATACTCGGCATCGGCATCCGGTTCCAGCAACTGCGGGTCGGCCAGCCAGGCTTCCATCTTCTTGATGCGGCGGGCCAGCGAACGCGGATCCTGGTAACCCTCGGCAATCATCCACTTCAGCAGCGTGATGTTGCTGTTGAGGTACTCGATGATCGGCTCCTTGTTCAGCTGCACGGTGCAGCCGGCGGCGGAACGTTCGGCGGAGGCGTCGGACAGTTCGAACGCCTGCTCCACCTTCAGATCAGGAAGGCCTTCGATTTCCAGAATGCGGCCGGAGAAGATGTTCTTCTTGCCGGCCTTGGCCACGGTCAGCAAACCCTGCTTGATGGCATAGAACGGAATCGCGTTGACCAGGTCGCGCAGGGTCACGCCCGGCTGCAGTTCGCCCTTGAAGCGCACCAGCACGCTTTCGGGCATGTCCAGCGGCATCACGCCGGTGGCGGCGGCGAACGCAACCAAGCCCGAACCGGCCGGGAACGAGATGCCAACCGGGAAACGCGTATGCGAATCGCCACCGGTGCCGACGGTGTCGGGCAACAGCATGCGGTTGAGCCAGCTGTGGATCACGCCGTCACCCGGACGCAGCGAAATGCCGCCACGGGTGGAGATGAATTCCGGCAGCGTGTGGTGGGTCTTGACGTCAACCGGCTTCGGATACGCGGCGGTGTGGCAGAACGACTGCATGACGAGGTCCGCGCTGAAACCCAGGCATGCCAGGTCTTTCAGTTCGTCGCGGGTCATCGGGCCGGTGGTGTCCTGCGAGCCCACCGAGGTCATCTTCGGCTCGCAATAAGTTCCCGGACGCACACCCTGACCTTCCGGCAGACCGATCGCGCGCCCAACCATCTTCTGTGCCAGCGAGAAGCCCTTGCCGGTATCGGCCGGCTGCTGCGGCAAGCGGAACAGGTCGGTCGGCGGCAGCTTCAAAGCCTCGCGCGCCTTGGCGGTCAGGCCGCGGCCGATGATCAGCGGAATGCGGCCACCGGCGCGCACTTCGTCGAACAGCACCTCGGACTTGACCTGGAATTCGGTGATCACTTCGCCGTTCTTCAGTGCCTGGCCGTCGTAAGGACGCAGTTCCACCACGTCGCCATGGTTCATCTGCGACACGTCCAGTTCGATCGGCAGCGCGCCTGCGTCTTCCATGGTGTTGTAGAAGATCGGCGCGATCTTGCTGCCCAGACAGACGCCGCCGAAGCGCTTGTTGGGGATGAACGGGATGTCCTGCCCGGTGAACCACAGCACCGAGTTGGTGGCGGACTTGCGGCTGGAACCGGTGCCGACCACATCGCCGACATAGGCGACCAGGTGACCCCGCTCCTTCAGCGACAGGATTTCCTGCACCGGGCCGCGCTTGCCGTCTTCTTCCGGCACGAACGGCGCGTCCGGGCGCTTGTTCTTCAGCATCGCCAGCGCGTGCATCGGGATGTCCGGGCGCGTGGTGGCGTCGGGGGCCGGCGAAAGATCGTCGGTGTTGGTCTCGCCCGGCACCTTGAACACGGTGATGGTCAGGCTCTGCGGCACTTCCGGCTTGCTGGTGAACCATTCGGCCTCGGCCCAGCTTTTCAGCACGGCCTGTGCGTTGGCATTGCCCTTCTCCGCTTTTTCCTGCACGTCATGGAAGGCATCGAACACCAGCAGCGTGTGCTTCAGGCCTTCGGCGGCGGTCGCGCCCAGCACCGCGTTGTCGAGCAGTTCGATCAGCGGGTGGACGTTGTAGCCGCCCAGCATGGTGCTCAGCAGTTCAGTGGCGCGCTGCGGGGTGATCAGCGGCGTCTTTTCCGTGCCGAAGGCAATGGCGGCCAGGTACGAAGCCTTCACCTTGGCGGCATCGTCCACGCCGGCCGGCACGCGATGAGTGATCAGGTCGACCAGGAAGTCTTCCTCGCCCGCAGGCGGCGCCTTGAGCAGTTCGATCAGCTCGACGGTCTGCTGCGCGCTCAGCGGCAGCGGCGGGATGCCGAGTGCTGCGCGTTCGGCTGCGTGGTGGCGGTAGGCTTCCAACATGGGGGATCTCCGGGTGGGAAAAACAGGTTGTAATGTCCCGTCATCCCCGTGCGGGCGGGAATGACGATTTCTTTCAGGCAGTCCTGGGCACGATCAGCTTCAGGCCCTTGAAGTAATCGCGGAAGAATCCATCGTCGCGGGTGATCAGTCCATTGCACTGTAGTAGTGCATG
>CAZLSG010000122.1:0-2601 GCA_964562135.1 uncultured Pseudoxanthomonas sp.
TCCGGCTGGCGGTGCGCCAGGCCATGCGCATCATGGGCCACCAGTTCGTGATGGGCCGGACCATCGGCGAGGCGCTGGCCCGCTCGCGCAAGGGCGACAACGCCGCCTACCGCTATTCCTTCGACATGCTGGGCGAAGGCGCGCTGACCGCGCAGGACGCGGCCCGCTACCTGGAGGCCTACCGCAAGGCCATCCATGCCATCGGCACGACCGGCCCGGGAGGCAGTTTCAGCGACACGGACGTGTTCGCCGCCCCCAGCATCTCCATCAAGCTCTCGGCGCTGCACCCGCGCTACGAACACGCCAAGCGTGCGCGGGTGATGGCCGAACTGGTCCCGGCGGTGCTGGAGCTGGCGCGGCTGGCCCGCTCGCACGGCATCGGCTTCACCATCGACGCCGAAGAGGCCGACCGTCTGGAATTGTCGCTGGACGTCATCGAAGCCAGCTTCTCCGACCCCTCGCTGGACGGCTGGAACGGTTACGGGCTGGCCGTGCAGGCCTACCAGAAGCGCGCGCCCTACGTGATCGACTTCATCGCCGACCTCGCCCGCCGCCACGGCCGCCGCATCCCGGTCCGGCTGGTCAAGGGCGCCTACTGGGACGCGGAGATCAAGCGCGCGCAGGTCGAGGGCCACGCCGGCTACCCGGTGTTCACCCGCAAGGCCAATACCGATGTGTCCTACCTGGCCAACGCGCGGCGGATGTTCGACCACGGCGGCGCGCTGTACCCGATGTTCGCCACCCACAACGCGCAGACCATCGCCGCGATCCGCTCCATCGCGCGCGGGCGCCCCTACGAACACCAGAAGCTGCACGGCATGGGCGACGATCTGTATGCCGAAGTCATCCCGAAGGACCGCCTCAACGTGCCGTGCCGCGTCTACGCGCCGGTCGGCTCGCACGAGGACCTGCTGCCGTACCTGGTGCGCCGCCTGCTGGAAAACGGCGCCAACTCCAGCTTCGTCAACCGCATCACCGATGAAAACGTGGCCATCGAGGACCTGATCCGCGACCCGGTGGACACCGTGTCGGCCTGCGTGCCCATCCCGCATCCGCGCATCCCGTTGCCGGAAAACCTGTTCCGCAACCAAGGCTTCGAGAGGAAGAACTCCATGGGCGCCAACCTCGCCAACGACCAGGACCTGCGCGCGCTCGCCGAGCAGGTCAACGCCGTCATCGAAAAGACCGGCCCGCACAGCTGGCGCGCCGCGCCGCTGGTGCCGGGCGCCGTCGTCGCCACCGGCCCGATCACGGTCACCAACCCGGCCGACCGGCGCCAGAACGTGGGCGCCTGGCAACCCGCCGACAGCGCCGCCGTGGAAAAAGCATTGCAGAACGCGGTGGCCGCGCAGCCCGGCTGGGACCGCACCCCTGCCGCCAGCCGCGCCACCATCCTCGAGCACGCCGCCGACCTGCTGGAAGCGCGCATGCCCGAGTACATCGCGCTGTGCGTGAAGGAAGCCGGCAAGACCATCCCCGACAGCGTGGCCGAAGTGCGCGAGGCGGTGGATTTCCTGCGCTACTACGCCGAGCAGGCGCGCGCCGGATTCGGCGCGCCGGCCGCGCTGCCCGGCCCCACCGGCGAATCCAACGAACTGCAATTGCACGGGCGTGGTGTGTTCGTCTGCATCAGCCCCTGGAACTTCCCGCTGGCGATCTTCCTGGGCCAGGTCAGCGCGGCGCTGGCCGCCGGCAACAGCGTGATCGCCAAGCCTGCCGAGCAGACCAGCCTGATCGGCCACGCGGCGGTGAAGCTGCTGCACGAGGCCGGCGTGCCGGAAGCCGCGGTCCAGTTCCTGCCCGGCGACGGCGCCACCGTGGGCGCGGCGCTGACCCGGGACCCGCGCGTGGCCGGCGTGGCCTTCACCGGCTCCACCGAAACCGCCCGCGCCATCAACCGTGCGTTGGCCGCGCGCGACGATGCCCCCATCGGCATCCTGATCGCCGAGACCGGCGGCCAGAATGCGTTCATCGCCGACTCCTCCGCACTGCCCGAGCAACTGGTCAAGGACGCCATCGGCAGCGCCTTCACCTCGGCGGGCCAGCGTTGTTCGGCCGCGCGCGTGTTGTTCGTGCAGGACGACATCGCCGGGAAAGTGATGACGATGCTGGCCGGCGCCATGCGCGAACTGAAGGTGGGCGATCCCGCCCTGCTCTCCACCGACGTGGGTCCGGTGATCGATGCCGACGCGCTGAAGACCCTGGAAGACCATGCCGTCCGCATGGCCGGCGAAGCGCGCCTGATCGAACAGGCGGCCGCCGGCAACGAAACGGCCCACGGTACCTTCTTCGCCCCGCGCGCGTGGGAGCTGACCTCGCTGGACCAGCTTCACCGCGAAGTCTTCGGCCCCGCCCTGCACGTGATCCGCTGGAAGGCGGACCAGCTGGACGCGGTGATCGATGCCATCAATGCCACCGGCTACGGCCTGACCCTGGGCGTGCATTCGCGCATCGACGGGACCATCGAACGCATCGCCAGCCGGGCCAGGGTCGGCAACGTCTACGTCAACCGCAACCAGATCGGCGCGGTGGTCGGCGTGCAGCCGTTCGGCGGCCAGGGCCTGTCCGGCACCGGCCCCAAGGCCGGCGGCCCGCACTACC
>CAZLSG010000123.1:0-2530 GCA_964562135.1 uncultured Pseudoxanthomonas sp.
CCACCTCCACAGCGTCACGAGACGCAGGCCGAGGGCAATGAAAGAGAGCATCCTGGACGTACTTCTTTACCTGTTCGAGCACTACTTCACCGAAGACGCGGACCCGGTCCGCGACCGCGACTCTCTCCAGAACGGCCTGATCCAGGCCGGTTTCAGCCCCACCGAGATCAACAAGGCCTTCGATTGGCTGGATGCGCTGGCCGAACAGCGCCCGGTGGCCGGCGAACCGCGCCAGAACGGCCCCACCCGGATCTACCACGGGCCTGAGCTGGAGAAGCTGGACGTGGAGTGCCGGGGTTTCCTGTTGTTCCTCGAGCAGCACGGCATCCTCGACGCCGACCAGCGCGAACTGGTCCTGGACCGCGCCATGGCGCTGGACCAGGACGAACTGGACCTGGACGACCTCAAGTGGGTCGTGCTGATGGTGCTGTTCAACCAGCCGGGTTCCGAGGCGGCCTACGCCTGGATGGAAACCCAGATGTTCGACGACGAGCCCGAACCCCTGCATTGACCCGATGCCGGGCCGGGCCCGTTGGCCCGGGACACCACAATCCCCATCCATCCCGGCAGCGGCCGCCCCCGCTTCCCGCACCTTGGGGAACCGCGCAGCCTTCGCTGGCGGTTCCATTACCCTTCACGGACACAGGCATCATGCCGGACTGGTACTACGTCGAAAGCAACCGGCAGCACGGACCGCTCGCCGCCGAAGCGCTGGCCTCCCTGTTGCGCTCGGGACGGATCGGCCGGGATACCCGGATATGGCGAGAAGGACTGCCCGAGTGGCGTCCCCTGCACGAATTCGCCAGCGAACTGGGCCTGGACGGGATTTCCGCATCCGGACCGCCCCCGATTCCCTCCCACGCGGCGTCCACCCGGCCCGCCGTTGCCGCTCCCGCGAAGAAAACCGGACTGTCCGGCGGCATGATCACGCTGATCGTGATTGCCGCAGCCGCCATTCCGGCCATCGCGATCATCGCCATCCTGGCGGCCATCGCCATTCCCGCCTATCAGGACTACGTGCTGCGCGCGAAAGTGGCCGAAGCCAGCCTCGTCGGCGTCCAGTTCAAGTCTCTCGTGGCCGAGCACCGGGCGCAGACCGGCTATTGCCCGGACAACGGCGACCTGGGAGACGCCGCGGACAGCGGCTATTCCAGCGCCTACGTTGCATCGGTCGTTCTCGGCGAATTCGACGATGGCCATTGCGGCATCGAGCTGCATCTGGATACGACCGGCAGCAATGCCGTGGACGGCCACCGGATCTGGTTCGATTACGACCCCGAGACGCACGAGTGGGCCTGCGGCTCGGAAATCGCGGACCGCCACCTCCCGGGGCACTGCCGGGGCTGATCCGCACGCCCGCCTGGCGGCACATTCCGCTTTGCCATGCGTGGCGCATGCGTTAACGTTGCCCGCGAACACACCGCACCCCGAGGGAAAACCCGCACATGTCCGTCTGGTATTACGCTGGCGCCGACCGCCAGCAGCAGGGTCCGCTGCCTTCCGAAGACCTGGTCCGCCTGTTCCACCAAGGCTCGGTCCGCCTGGACACGCTGATCTGGCGCGAAGGCCAGGCCGAGTGGCAGCCATTGCGCGACTTCAGCGCCGAACTGGGCCTGCACCAGCCCGCCAGCGAACATTTCTACACGGCGGCCACTCCGCCGCCGCCCGTCGACGCGGTGGAGGGCGCCTCCGGCGCCGCGCGCCCTCCGGCGGACTTCTCTTCTCCCTATGCGCCGCCCGCGGCGGCGGTGTACGCCAGCGCCGCCGTCGTGCACGACGGCGACGTGGTGCATGCGGGTTTCTGGAAGCGGTTCGCGGCATCGATCATCGACAGCATCGTCATGACCGTGGTGATGCTGATCGTGCTGGCCGTGGGCTTCGGCGTGCTGGGCGGGTTCGGCGCATTCTCGGCGGGCGCGCAATCATCGGACCTGATGACCGGTGCGCTGGGCCTGTTCTTCATCCTCGGCATCTATGTCGTGCCCATCATCCTGCAGGCGGTCTATTTCACCTGGATGCATGCCTCCGGCTCGCAGGCCACGCTGGGCAAGATGGCGGTGGGCATCAAAGTCGCCCGCGGCGACGGCACGCCGCTGGCACTGGGCCGCAGCTTCGGGCGCTGGGCAGCCTACTTCTTCTTCAACCTCGCCAGTTGCGGCATCGCGACCATCGTCTCCGCCTTCATGGTGGGCCTGACCCAGCGCAAGCAGGGCCTGCACGACATGGTGGCCGACACCCTGGTGGTGGACAAATGGGCCTTCACCGCCCACCCTGAGCGCCAGCGCCGGGATCTGGGCGCGGTGACCATCACGGTGATCGCGCTCGGCATCCTGCTCGGCCTGGGTTATTTCGCCCTGCTGTTCTTTGCCGGCGTGATGGCCGGCCTCAACGGCTGAGGCAGGCCGCGCCGGCACCGGCCAGGACGGCCCGAGCTTGACATCGCCCCCCCGGGCATGATTCCACTAGATATAGGAAACCCCCCGACGCCCGGAGCCCTGCCCCGGGCGTCGGCTTCTACGGAAAGCCCCCC
>CAZLSG010000124.1:0-2462 GCA_964562135.1 uncultured Pseudoxanthomonas sp.
TCGAAGGGCCAGTACCTGCAGAAGATCTCGGTCAGCTCGACGATGGGCCCCGGCGTCACCGTCGACCAGTCGTCGCTGAGCCTCAAGTAATCGCAGGACCGTATCAACTCCGCCCGTGAAACGGGTGGAGCCGTTTGAGGGCAGTCGCCCGAGGCCGCATAGCCGGAGGCGACAGCCGTCAAAGACCGCAGGTGCGGTCAGCGCGCAACGACGACGGGCAGGGAGGCTCGTGTTGGCAGGGAATCGCCGTCGTGGCTAGCGGGATCGCTTAATTCCATCCCGAAAGGGGTATGCCTGCGCAGATGGTGCCGCCTTCTGGACGTTTTCTGGTGCGGTCGCAAGACCGCCACAGCCGGACAGGCCACCAACCCGGGACCTTCGCGTCCCCGGCTTCCACGGAAGGATGCCGTCCAGGACCGCAAGCGGCAGGAGTCGCGAGCGGAGTCAATTAGTGAGGAGTGTATGGCTCTCAATCTGTCCCAGAAGCAAGAAGTTGTCGCCGAGCTGGCAGACGTTGCCGCCAAGGCCCACTCCCTGGTCGCCGCCGAATACGCAGGCACGACGGTCGAACAAATGACCGCCATGCGCAAGAAGGCCCGCGAGAACGGCGTGTACTTGAAAGTTGTCAAGAACACGCTCGCCGCGCGTGCCATCGAGGGCACCGAGTACGAATGCGTCAAAGACGTGCTCGTCGGTCCCCTGCTGTATGCGTTTTCGACGGAGGAGCCCGGCGCCGCCGGTCGCCTGATCAAGGAATTCGCCAAGGGCAACGACAAGCTGCAGCCGAAGGTCGTTTCCGTGGGGGGCGAGTTGTATCCCGCCAGCCATGTGGAAGTCCTGGCTGCGTTGCCGACCCGCGACCAGGCGCTGGCCATGTTGGCCCGCGTGCTGATCGAGCCGGCCGCGATGTTTGCCCGTGCCGTCAAGGCCGTGGCCGACAAGCAGGGTGGTGGCGAAGCGCCGGCGGAAGCCGCTGCCGAAGCCCCGGCCGAAGCCTGAGTTCGACGTCATCCGGTTCTTGAAGAACCTAAACCCAGATAATCTCCAAAGGTAAACACAATGTCCCTTACCAACGAACAGATCGTTGACGCGATCGCTGAAAAGTCCCTGATGGAAGTGGTGGAACTGGTCAAGGCCATCGAAGAGAAGTTCGGTGTGTCCGCCGCTGCCCCGGTCGCCGTTGCCGCCGGTCCGGCTGCCGCTGCCGGCCCGGTCGAAGAGCAGACCGAATTCACCATCTCCCTGAAGTCGGCCGGCGACAAGAAGGTCGACGTGATCAAGGCGGTCCGCGCCATCACCGGCCTGGGCCTGAAGGAAGCCAAGGACCTCACCGAGGCCGGCGGTGTCCTGAAGGAAGGCGTGTCGAAGGAAGACGCAGAGAAGTTCAAGAAGGACCTCGAAGCGGCCGGCGCCACGGTCGAAGTCAAGTAAGCATCATCCGTCGCCGGCTGACATTGGCGACAGACCCGAGGCCGGGGGCGTAAGCCCCTGGCCTTCGGTCGTTGTTGAAATACCACGCAAGACACCCCGAGTTGACAGTCGCAAGCAGCGGGAGAAGGCGTGCTGGTGCCGGCAATACCAGCGGCTTGCAACTGGCGATTTTTGTTCCCCCAAGGACCGCGGACGCGCGGTTCCCAGATCAAGGTGATTAGTCACATGACGACCTATTCGTTCACCGAAAAGAAGCGTATCCGCAAGGATTTCGGCAAGCAGCGCGCCATCCTCGAAGTGCCGTTCCTGCTGGCCATCCAGGTCGACTCCTACCGCGCCTTCCTGCAGGAGCACACCGACCCCTCCAAGCGCGTGGACCAGGGCCTGCACGCCGCCCTGAAATCGGTGTTCCCGATTTCCAGCTACAGCGGCAATGCCGCGCTCGAGTACGTGGGCTACAAGCTGGGCGAGCCGGTGTTCGACGAGCGCGAGTGCCGCAACCGCGGCCTCAGCTACGGTGCGCCGCTGCGCGTGACCGTGCGCCTGGTGATCTACGACCGCGAGTCGTCCACCAAGGCCATCAAGTACGTGAAGGAGCAGGAGGTCTACCTGGGCGAAATCCCGCTGATGACCGACAACGGCACCTTCATCGTCAATGGCACCGAGCGCGTCATCGTCTCGCAGCTGCACCGTTCGCCGGGCGTGTTCTTCGACCACGACCGCGGCAAGACCCACAGCTCGGGCAAGCTGCTGTACAGCGCCCGCATCATTCCCTACCGCGGCTCGTGGCTGGACTTCGAGTTCGACCCGAAGGATGCCCTGTTCACCCGCATCGACCGCCGCCGCAAGTTGCCGGTGACCATCCTGCTGCGCGCACTGGGCTACTCCAACGAGGAGATGCTCAACGAATTCTTCGACATCAACACCTTCCACATCCTGCCGGAAGGCGAGGGCGTGCAGCTGGAGCTGGTGGCCGAGCGCCTGCGCGGCGAAACCCTGAACTTCGACCTGGCCGATGGCGACAAGATCAT
>CAZLSG010000125.1:0-2437 GCA_964562135.1 uncultured Pseudoxanthomonas sp.
TCGACCGAGGCAAAGAACGAGTTGAAGTCGACGTACAGGCAGCGCAGGGTCATGGCGGTGCTTCCCTTGGCGGGGAAGTATTGCGCCCTGCCGTCTCAAGACGGGAGATACCTTGTGGAACAGGGTCCTGCCGCAGAGGGGCGTGCCTGCGGCCGCGGCCGCAGGCTCACTCGGGGGAGGGTGCCGGGTCCGGTCCGAAGATGCGGCGGACCGTGCCGTGTGGGCCTGCAGCGATGCGTGCGGCGACATGGGGATTGTCGCGATAGTAGGACGCGTTGTCGGCCAGGTCGTGCCAGCGGCGCTGGTCGCAGGCCAGTCGTCGCAGTTGCCGGACCATGCGCAGCATCGCTTCCGGCGCGGGCGCGCAACCGTTTTCCAGCGAGGATTCCAGAAGATCGAGCAGCAGTTCCGCGCCCTCATGGCAGAGGTCCGCTTCCTGCTTGGCGTTGGCGGATATCCGCTCCAGATGCGCGGCCGGGAACGCGGCGATGCCGGCATCGGCGATGGCCGGTTCCGCGCCGCCCTGCAGCAACCGGACAAGATGATCGAGCGGGGTGAACGGATCGTCCGGCGACAATGGGACCGAAGCGCCTTGCGGATGCCGCGCATCCGGCGTTCCGCCACCCGTTTTGCTTTGCAACGACAGGTTCATGGGCAACCTCCATGCCATGAAAATTCCATCCGCCGTCATCGGAAGCGCGATGCCCGAAGAGACGGTTTCCCGGCCGCCTGCGCCATGCGGCAAGGTGGCCGGACTTGAATCTATGTGCGCGATAAGTTGATGTCAATTAACATTAGTTGTGAATCAGGTGGTGTCGTGCGCCATTAACTTGCCGGGGCATGAGCGACGAGCGCCACGAATTCTCCCTAAGGTTGGCCGAAGCGATGCGCGCATGCGGTTACGAGCCGCGTCCGGCCGTGCTGTTCCGGCTGTTCAACGCGAAGTACCGGGGCCGTTCGGTCAGTTTCCAGACCACTTCGCGCTGGCTGAACGGGCGTTCCATGCCGGAACAGGACAAGTTGCAGGTGCTGGCCGATCTGTTCGGTCTGGAGCCGCATGTGCTGCGTTTCGGCGAAAAATCGAAGCGCCGCGTGGCGGAGACGCAGGCGGTATGGCCGGCGGGCATGGGCGCGCGCGAACGGCAGACGGTCGAAGCGTTCCTGGCATTGCCACCGAAGCGGCGGGAACTGGTGGCCGAACTGGTCGAGGCCCTGGCGACAGCAAAGACGTCCAAGTCATAGCGGTCCAGCCAGCAGACCGGGGCCTCTGGCACCCGACTGCGATAGATGCCTCGCAAGGGCGGGGGCACGCAAATGCACCATGCAGGGCCTGACAGGCGATATCTTCGCGTTCAGGCCCTGCAGTCCACGGGCCGGGATGGAACGACATGGATCCGACCAGAACACTCCAATCCGCATTTCTCGCCACCCTGTGCGTGGCCTGTACCGCGTGCGCGACCCGGCCGACAGGTCAACATGCTGAGGCCACCACGGACGAATGCGTCCTGATCGTGCCCTACCACGGGCCGCCTCCGGTGGATGGAAGTCCGGTCGATCCCTTCCAGCGTGTTCCCTGCCCGCCATCGGGCCAGGAAGACGAGGAAGACTGAACCGGTACCACGCATGCCATGATCGGCGCGTTCCCGGATTTCCGCGTGCGCTTAAAGGATGGTCGGCGGCTCGCCGCCGACGATCACCACATCGGCCGGGCGGCGGGCGAACAGGCCCACGCTGACCACGCCGGGAATCTGGTTGAGTCCGGTTTCCAGCGCCACCGGGTCGGTGATGGACAGGTTGTGCACGTCCAGCACCAGGTTGCCGTTGTCGGTGACGACGCCGTCGCGCCAGACCGGCTGGCCGCCGGTAAGGGCGAGGATGCGGCGGGCGACCAGGCTGCGCGCCATCGGGATCACTTCGACCGGCAACGGAAATTTGCCCAGCACCGGCACCTGTTTGGCGGGATCGATGATGCAGACGAATTTCTCGCTGGCTTCGGCGATGATCTTCTCGCGGGTCAACGCCGCGCCGCCGCCCTTGATCAGGCGTTTGTGCGTATCGCATTCGTCCGCGCCGTCCACGTACAACTGCAACGGGCCGGTGAAGTTGAGGTCCAGCACCTCGATGCCGTGCTGTTTCAGCCGTGCGGTGCTTTGCTCGGAACTGGACACGGTGCCGGCGATGCGGTCCTTGATCCGCGCCAGCGCGTCGATGAAGTAGGCCACGGTGGAACCGGTGCCGACGCCGACGATCATGCCGTCTTCCACGTAGTCGATGGCTTTTTCGCCGGCCAGGCGTTTCGCTTCGGACATGGGGTTACCTGTGCAGGAAATGGTTTGCCTGTAGGAGCGGCTCTTGGCCGCGATGGGGCTTTACCGCGAAAAGCCATCGCGGCCAAGAGCCGCTCCTACAGTGTGTGGGTTATGGCTCCAGGGACAGC
>CAZLSG010000126.1:0-2422 GCA_964562135.1 uncultured Pseudoxanthomonas sp.
GAGTAGATGAAGGAGAAGCTCTGGTCGAAGCCGATGTCCTCGATCAGCTTCATGGTTTTCTCGAAGTCGGCGTCGGTTTCGCCGGGGAAGCCGACGATGAAGTCCGAGCTGATGGAAATGTCCGGGCGCACCGCACGCAGCTTGCGGATCTTCTGCTTGAATTCCAGCGCCGTGTAGCCGCGCTTCATCGCGCCGAGGATGCGGTCGCTGCCGGCCTGCACCGGCAGGTGCAGGTAGTTGGCCAGTTGCGGCACGTCGCGATAGGCCTCCACCAGCGAATCGGAAAACTCCAGCGGGTGCGAGGTGGTGAAACGGATGCGGCCGATGCCGTCGATCCCGGCAATGGCGCGGATCAGCAGGCCCAGATCCGCGATCTCTCCGTCGCCGTAGGGTCCGCGGTAGGCATTGACGTTCTGCCCCAGCAGGTTGATCTCGCGCACGCCCTGGGTGGCCAGTTGCGCCACTTCCACCAGCACGTCCTCGAACGGGCGGCTGATTTCCTCGCCGCGCGTGTACGGCACCACGCAGAACGAGCAGTATTTCGAGCAGCCCTCCATGATGGAGACGAAGGCGCTGGGCCCTTCGGCGCGCGGTTCCGGCAGGCGGTCGAACTTCTCGATTTCCGGGAAGCTGATGTCCACCTGCGGTTGCCCGCTGGCGCGGCGCTCGCGGATCAGTTCCGGCAACCGGTGCAGGGTCTGCGGGCCGAACACCAGGTCCACGTAGGGCGCGCGTTTGACGATGGCCTCGCCTTCCTGCGAAGCCACGCAGCCGCCGACGCCGATGATGACCGGCTTGCCGCCGGCCTTCAGCGCCTTCCAGCGGCCCAACTGGCTGAACACCTTTTCCTGTGCCTTCTCGCGGATGGAGCAGGTATTGACCAGCACCACGTCGGCCTCTTCCGGGTTCTCGGTCAGTTCCAGGCCTTCGGCTTCGGCCAGCACGTCGGCCATGCGGGCCGAGTCGTACTCGTTCATCTGGCAGCCGTGGGTCTTGATGTAGAGCTTTCCACGCACGGGGCCGGAAGGCACCGGACGGGAGCCCGGCAGCGGGATCAGGGATTCGTTCATGTCAACGGCGGAACCGGCCGTGGTCGGCAGGGGGGCGGGCGTCCCGGGCATGGCGCTTATTCCAGGCGGGGTGGCGGGCAGGACAGGTAGTTTACGCGCTGCCGCCGTGATCGGCAGGGGGCGAGAATGGCATTTTGCCCATGACCGGCATGCAGAGGGCATGCAGGCGCACCCTAAACCTTTTTGGGACAGGCACTTGGCAAGGATATCCCGAGTTGGGGATACTCCGCGCCATGAAGGGGATTCTGGCCACATGGGGAATGCTGGCGCTGATCGCGGCCCCGTCCGTTTCGGCGGCGGGCACGCTCTACAAGTGCGTCGGTGCCGATGGCGTGCCCAGTTACGTGAGCAAGCGGGTAAGCGGCGCGCAATGCGAGGTGTTCAGCCGCTATGTGCCTGACCGGCGACCGGCTGCGCGGGCACCGGCCGTTCCGCCCTCACAGGCGCCTTCTTCCGCGCCGGCCCTTGCGGTTCCGGTGGCTGCCGGCACCTCGCCGGCCACGACCACGACAACCTCCCCGGTTCCTTCGGGGACGGCCCCGAAACGCGTGGTCAGTGGTCAGGTGTATTCCTACATCAAGGATGGCGTCCGCCATTACAGCAGCGCCCGCCCGAAAGGCGGGGCGAATGTGGCGGCCGTGCGGACCATCCAGTACAGCTATATCGAGACGTGCTACGCCTGCGCGGCGAGGCCGGGCGTGGATTTCAACCGGCTGCGCCTGAATACCACGGCCTACAGCAGTGAAATCGCCGCTGCCGCGCGCGAGTTCGGGGTGGAAGAGGCCGTGGTGCGCGCGGTCATCCATGCCGAATCGGCCTACAACCCGACGGCGGTGTCGCATGCCGGCGCGCAGGGGTTGATGCAGTTGATGCCGGCCACCGCGCGCCGTTTCGGGGTGACCGACTCCTACGATGCCGGCCAGAACATCCGGGGTGGCGTGCAATACCTGGCCTGGTTGTTGAAGCGCTACAACAACGACCTGACCCTGGCGGCCGCGGGGTACAACGCGGGCGAGGGCGCGGTGGATCGCCACGGTGGCGTGCCGCCGTACCGGGAAACCCGCTATTACGTCCAGCGGGTGGGCATCCTGGCCGATCGGTACCGGCAGGCGACCAGCCTGAATTGATGCGCCGCCGCGCGAAAGGCGCTGTCAGGGGCATGCAAGCCCTTGATCCTGTTGGTGATGTTGTGGGCCGGTTAAGGCTTCCGTTACACTTCGCAATGTTTTGTGGCCTGCGTGCAAGTGCGACCGGGCCCTGGCAGCCACAACGCTACCTAAATCAGAAAGTTCGGAGTGCCGGATGGCCAACGATGGGGTCAATGGGCCTGTAGATACGGGCCGACGTCGGTT
>CAZLSG010000127.1:0-2264 GCA_964562135.1 uncultured Pseudoxanthomonas sp.
CAGGATGCTCTCTTTCATTGCCCTCGGCCTGCGTCTCGTGACGCTGTGGAGGTGGGGAAACTAAGGCTTTCGCGTGTAGCGGCCATGTTCGACCGCCACCCGTCCATCCAGTTCCATGGACAGCAGCATGGAGGACAGTTCGGCAGCCGTCAATCCGGTCCGTTCGAGCAGGGAATCCATAGGGATTGGGTCATGGCCCAGTGCTTCCCACAACTGCTGGTGTTCGGGAGGAAGGTCGGGAACAGGGGCATGCAGGGCCGGCAGGGTGCCTGCGGATGGGTTGCCGTTGTTCTCCAGCAGGGAAATGGCCAGGTTGCCGGCCGCGGGCGCGATGCCGGCCAGCACTTCGGCGGCGCTCTCCACCAGGGCGGCCCCTTCGCGGATCAGGCGGTGGCAGCCGCGGGCCATGGGGTTGCGGATGGAACCGGGGATCGCGAACACATCGCGCCCGCTGTCCGCCGCCTGCCGCGCGGTGATCAGCGCTCCGGAGCGTTCGCCGGCTTCCACCACCAGCAGGCCCAGCGCCAGGCCGGCCAGGATGCGGTTGCGGCTGGGGAAGTGGGAAGGCCGGGCTTCGGTGCCCGGGACGTGCTCGCTGACCACGGCGCCGGAGGCGGCGATGCGGTCGCGCAAAGCCGCGTTGTGGCGGGGGTAGGCGATGTCGGGGCCGGTGCCGACCACGGCCACGGTGATGCCGCCCTCCACTGCCAGCGCGGCCTGGTGGGCGGCGGTGTCGATGCCGGCGGCCATGCCGCTGACCACCGCGATGCCGGCCGAGGCCAGGGCGCGGGAGAAGGCGTGGGCGTGTTCGCAGCCCCCTGCCGTGGCCGAACGACTGCCGACGACCGCCACGGCCGGGTGCCACAGGCGCGATGGCTCGCCATCGACGAAGAGCGCCAGGGGTGGGCTGGAAATGCGCCGCAGCAACGGCGGGTAGTCGGGATCGTGCCAGCCGATCAGGTGATGGCCGGGTGCAGCCAGCCATTCCCGGGCGCGGGCCAGCAGGGCTCCATCGGGGCGGCTGATCCCGCGCGCCTGCTCGGCGGACAGGCCGGCGGCACGCCAGCCGCGGGCACCGGCCGCGACCGCGGCGACCGGGTCCGCGCAATGGTCCAGCAAGGCGCGCCGGCAGGCCGTGCCGCCGCCGCACAGGATCAGCTTCAGGAGGGCTTCGGTGTTCTCTTCGGGCATCGCCCCAGCCTAGGGCGGAAACGGCGACGGCGCCCTAGGGCGCCGTCGCACGGAAGCGTAGGAAACTTCCGAAACCGCTCAATAGGTGGCGTCCGGGTGCTTCAGTTCGAAACCCACCTGGGCCGGTTTCACGCCTTCCATGATCAGGCCGTAGCTGACCTTGTCGAAGGTGCGGAAGATCATGACGTGGGCCACGTAGTCATCAGGCAGGGCGACGCGACCGGAGCCGGGGCGGGCAGAGTCGGTGGGCTGCGAGGTGTTCGGGTTGCGCACCCTGTCGACGACATGGCTGCCCTGGCGCCAGACCGAAAGCACGGTGCCGTTGTCGATGCCTTCGCGCGCGCCGCCGGAAATGGCCACTACGTCGCGCGGGCCGGAAGAGGTGAATGAGTCGGCCACGGCCAGGATGCGCAACTGGCCGGGATTCAATGCCGCCCTGGGCGCGTGCGGGAAGAACTGCAGGTCGTAGGGTTGCGGTTCCAGCGGGATCACGCGATCGCCGGCGCGCACTTCCAGGCCTTTGTCATCGAGGGTGAGGGTAACGGCCTGCGTGCCCGGGACCAGCCCCTGGGTGACGGTGCCCACGCCGACCTGGGCCAGCTCGTGTCCCAGCACTTCGCTGTTGGGGTGCGGCGCGGCGTTGACGCTCCAGAGATTGCCTTCGCCGGCAATGCCGTGGCCACGGAAATCCAGGTCGATGCTGCCGCGGGGAACGACATAGCGCACCGTGGGCCTGACCACCGCGTAACGCTGGCCCGCGTGGGCGTGTTCGAGTCCGAGCACATAGACCTTCTGTCCGCCGGAACTGCGCAGACGGTTGTCTTCCAGCCCAACCACGTGGGGCAGGTGCGCGAAGGCGTCGGTCACGCGCAGGTTCTTCAGGAAGGGCTCCACGTCCGCCAGCGGGATGGCGCCGATCGGCGCTTCCTGGCGGGGGCCGGGCTGCACGGCCACGCGGTCGAGGTAGGCCAGGCTGATGACATCGCCCGGGAAGATCAGGTGAGGATTCTGGATCTGGGGGTTGGCCTGCCAGATTTCCGGCCACAGCCACGGCTTCTTGAGGAAGCGCGCGG
>CAZLSG010000128.1:0-2237 GCA_964562135.1 uncultured Pseudoxanthomonas sp.
TCACCGCCGGGTTGGAGGTGTTGGTGCAGGAGGTGATGGCGGCGATCACCACCGCGCCATCCTTCAGGCGATGCGAGTGCGCATCGATTGCGATGTCGGCATATCCCTTGGCGAGTTGCTCGTTGCCCACCGCCGCGCCACCGCCTTCGGAGACGAAGTCGGTCACTTCCGGGCTGCGCTTGTCGCGGTCGGTCGTGAACGTGGGCAAATTGACCCGGTAGTTTTCCTTCATCTTCTCCAGCAGCACGCGGTCCTGCGGGCGCCTGGGGCCGGCCATCGAAGGTTTCACGTCGCCCATGTCCAGATGCAGGACGCTGCTGTATTCGGCTTCCGGTGCGCCCGGCTCATGCCATAGCTGCTGTGCCCTGGCGTAGGCCTCGACCAGGGCGATCTGTTCCTCGCTGCGCCCGGACAGGCGCAGGTAGGTCAGCGATTCGGCATCGACCGGGAAGATGCCGCAGGTGGCGCCGTATTCCGGCGCCATGTTGCCGATGGTGGCGCGGTCGGCCAGCGGCAGGTGCGGCAGGCCGTCGCCGAAGAATTCGACGAACTTGCCCACCACGCCATGCGCGCGCAGCATCTGGGTGACCGTGAGCACCAGATCGGTGGCAGTGGCGCCTTCGGGCAGCCTGCCGGTCAACCTGAAGCCGACCACCTGCGGGATCAGCATCGAGGACGGCTGGCCGAGCATCGCGGCCTCGGCCTCGATGCCGCCCACGCCCCAGCCCAGCACGCCGATGCCGTTGATCATGGTGGTGTGGCTGTCGGTACCGAACACGGTATCCGGGTAGGCGAGCCGTTCGCCGCCTTTTTCCATGATCATCACCACCCGGGCCAGATTCTCCAGGTTCACCTGGTGCACGATTCCGGTATTGGGCGGGACCACCTTGAAGTTGTCGAACGCCTTCTGGCCCCAGCGCAGGAAGCCGTAGCGTTCCTTGTTGCGGTCGAATTCGATCTTGCCGTTGAGGTCCAGCGACTGTGCGCTGCCGAACGAGTCCACCTGCACCGAGTGGTCGATCACCAGTTCCGAGGGGATCAGCGGATTGATCTGTTCCGGGCGGCCGCCCAGTTTCACCACCGCATCGCGCATGGCCGCCAGGTCCACCACGCAGGGCACGCCGGTGAAGTCCTGCAGGACCACGCGGGCCGGCATGAAGGCGATTTCGGTATCCGGTTCCTTCAGCGGATCCCAGTTGGCCACGGCCTCGATGTGCGAAGTGCCCACGGTGATGCCGCCGTCCTCGTGCCGGAGCAGGTTCTCCAGCAGGATCTTCATCGAGTAGGGCAGGCGGGCGATGTCGAAGCGCTCGCCCAGCTTCGGCAGGCTGAAATAGGTGTAGGTGGCGCCGCCGCTTTGCAGCGTGCTGCGGGTGGCGAAGGAATCACTCATGGCCGAGGCTCCTGTGGCTGTGGGGACGTTGTTCCAGCATACCCGTTGCCGGATGACGGGCCGGTTCAGTGGGACGGCATGCCGTCACGGGGATGGCATCGGGCATGGGCAGGATTATCCCATTCTGCGCTCGCCCGGGATTGAGTATGCATGGAAAAGTATGTATCATTCATTCATACCATTTCCTGCGGAGGAAACCCCATGGAAGCCACCGTTGCCGAACGCGGGCAGATCACCCTGCCCAAGGCCGTGCGCGACGCCCTGGGCCTGACCAAGGGCACCCTGCTCAAGGTCGAACTGGAAGGCGGACGGATCATCCTGCGCAAGGACGTCAGCAAGGCGCTGCGCGAAGTTCGCGGCAAATACAAGCTGGTCGACGGCATGACCCGTACCGACGAGGCCATGCGTGCCATCCGCGGTCGCGCGCCGGGGGATCCCCTGGATGTGTGAAGCGAACCGCTCGCGGGGGGGAGCACGGCGATGATCGCGCTGGATTCCTCCGTCCTCATCGACATCCTGATCGGCGACGACGCGTTCGCCGAAGCGTCCGAGGCGTGCGTGGGCGAGGCCCTGGTGCATGATGACGTGGTCGTCTGCGAGGCGGTCGTCGCCGAGGTGCAGGCCATGCTCGACACCTCGGTGAGCCTGATGGACCTGCTGGCGCCGCTGGGTATCCGCTACCAGTCGCTCGGTGAGGCGGCGGCGATGCGGGCAGGGCACATGAACAAGCGTTTCCGCACCCGTGGCGGACGCCGCGAGCGCGTGGTGGCTGACTTCCTGGTCGGCGCGCATGCACTACTACAGTGCAATGGACTGATCACCCGCGACGATGGATTCTTCCGCG
>CAZLSG010000129.1:0-2195 GCA_964562135.1 uncultured Pseudoxanthomonas sp.
ACCCATGTCCAAATTCTTCCGTCGCCGCAAGTTCTGCAAGTTCACGGCCGAAGGCGTGAAAGAGATCGACTACAAGGATCTCAACACCCTGCGCCAGTACCTGACCGAGAACGGCAAGATCGTGCCCAGCCGCGTGACCGGCACCAAGTCGCGTTACCAGCGCCAGCTCTCCACCGCGGTGAAGCGCGCGCGTTTCCTGGCCCTGATCCCGTACACGGACAACCACGACGTCTGATTGCAGGGAACGAGCTGCGGCCCGGTCGCAGTGACGGACAGGCAAGGGGAGAGGGCGGTTGCCGCCGATTCTTCTTTGCCTCTCCGCCCGTTCCTTGTCCCAACCCCGTCCATTCGGACAGCAACCGTTGCGATGGCATTGGCCACCGCTAACGAATACGGAGCAATGAAATGGAACTGATCCTTCTGCAGAAAGTGACCAACCTGGGCGTCCTGGGCGACAAGGTCAAGGTCAAGCCCGGCTATGGCCGCAACTACCTGGTGCCGCAGGGCAAGGCCGTGCCGGCAACGGCGGCCAACGTCGCCGAGTTCGAAGCCAAGCGCGCAGAATACGAAGCCAAGGCCAAGGCGATCCATGACGACGCCGAAAGCCGCAGCGCCAAGCTGGAAGGCGCCAGCGTGACCGTGAAGGCCAATGCCTCCACCGAAGGCAAGCTGTTCGGTTCGGTGGGCCCGCGCGATATCGCCGACGCCTTCACCGCCGCCGGCCTGCCGGTGGAAAAGAGCGAAGTGGTGCTGGGCGAAGGCCCGTTGCGCAACATCGGCGAGTACGAAGTGCAGATCAAGCTGCATGCCGACGTCGAGACCACCGTCAAGGTCGTGGTCGAAGCCGAAGCCTGATCCTGTCGTATAGGGGTCACCCGGACGGGCGCCGAAAGGCGCCCGTTTCCGTTTTGCCTGTCCGACAGATGGTGCCCGGCGTGGACTCCCGCTCTTTGGACTTCGGTTTCTCCCGCGATTCACCTGCTGCACCAAGGGCGATGGGCCGGGCGCCAGCTGCAATCCGTTCATATTGCTCTGCAACGAGAAAGGCGGAGTACCGGCAAGGGTGATGCCATTTGCGGGTGCTGATCAGCCCGGTGACGGAAGTGCTCGCGGGTGCCGAAAGGCGCCTGCGGTACGTGTGTCGCATCCGCTGAGATCGTGATTGGCTAACAACACGGTGTTATCCACAGCTTGTTCCATCGCGAACCCACAGCCGGAGCGTCTACGATGCCGGATCAACCGCACAACCTGATCGTCTTCGCCGATTACGCACTGCAGGAGCAAGACACCCCAATGCCCGCAAGCCCCGGTTTCCGTTCCGATACGCGCCCCGACAGCCGTATCGAGCACCTGCGTGTCCCGCCGCATTCCATCGAAGCCGAACAGGCCGTGCTGGGCGGACTGATGCTGGCCCCGGAAGCCTACGACCGGATCAACGACAAACTGTCCGATCGCGATTTCTATCGCCGCGACCACCAACTGATCTACCGGGCGATCAGCGAGCTGGCCGAGAAAAGCCGCCCCTACGATGCGGTGACGCTGGGCGAATGGTTCGAATCGCAGGGACTGATAGAACAGGTTGCCGGCGGCGCCTATCTCATCGAGCTGGCCACCAACACGCCATCGGCTGCCAATATCGTGGCCTATGCCGAGATCGTCCGCGACAAGGCCGTGATGCGGCAGCTGATCGAGGTGGGTACCGGCATCATCAACGACGGCTACCAGCCCGATGGCCGGGACAGCGCCGAACTGCTGGCCAAGGCCGAACAGGAAGTATTCGCCATCGCCGAGGCCGGCGCCCGCGGACGCGCCGATTTCACCGCGGTCAACATGGCGTTGAAGGATGCCTTCGAAGTGCTGCAGAGCCGCTTCGAGAGTGGCGGCAGCATCACCGGCCTGCCCACGGGCTACACCGAATTCGACGAAATGACCGCGGGCCTGCAGCCGACCGACCTGCTGATCCTGGCCGCGCGTCCCGCCATGGGCAAGACCACGCTGGCGCTGAACATGGCCGAGTACGCCGCCATCAAGTCGAAGAAGGCGGTGGCGGTGTTTTCCATGGAAATGTCGGCGGCGCAGCTGGCGCTGCGCCTGATCTCATCCAACGGCCGGGTCAACGCCACGCGCCTGCGTACCGGGCAACTGGAAGACGAGGACTGGAGCCGCGTCACCAGCGCCATCCGCATGCTGAAGGA
>CAZLSG010000130.1:0-2166 GCA_964562135.1 uncultured Pseudoxanthomonas sp.
GCGCAGGCGGTTGCCCGGCGGCTCGTTCATCTGGCCGTACACCATCGCCACCTTGTCGAGGACGTTGGAGTCCTTCATTTCATGGTAGAAGTCGTTGCCCTCGCGGGTACGCTCGCCCACGCCGGCGAACACGGACAGGCCGCTGTGCGCCTTGGCGATGTTGTTGATCAGTTCCATCATGTTGACGGTCTTGCCGACGCCGGCGCCGCCGAACAGGCCGACCTTGCCGCCCTTGGCGAACGGGCACATCAGGTCGATGACCTTGATGCCGGTTTCCAGCAGGTCGTTGGTCGAGGACTGGTCTTCGTAGCTCGGCGCGGCGCGGTGGATTTCCCAATGGTCGGTGGCCTGCACCGGACCTGCCTCGTCGATCGGGCGGCCCAGTACGTCCATGATGCGGCCCAGCGTGCCGGCGCCGACCGGCACCGAGATCGCCTTGCCGGTGTTGGTCGCGACCAAGTTGCGCTTCAGGCCGTCGGTGGAACCCAGCGCAATGGTGCGGACCACGCCGTCACCCAGCTGCTGCTGCACTTCCAGCGTGATGGCGGTGCCGTCGACCTTCAGCGCGTCGTACACCTTCGGTACTTCGTTGCGCGGGAATTCGACGTCGACCACTGCGCCGATGATCTGAACGATCTTGCCCTGACTCATTGCTGCATTCCTCTAGATGAATTCTTGTGACTACGCGCGTCAAACTGCCGCCGCGCCGCCGACGATTTCGGAAATTTCCTGGGTGATCGCCGCCTGGCGGGCCTTGTTGTAGACCAGTTGCAGGTCGCCGATCAGCTTGTTTGCGTTGTCGCTGGCGGCTTTCATGGCCACCATGCGCGCGGCATGTTCGGAGGCGATGTTCTCCAGCACGGCCTGGTACACCAGCGACTCGATGTAGCGCGTGATCACGTGGTCCAGCACGGTCGCGGCATCGGGTTCGTAAATGTAGTCCCAGTCGTGGTGCGCCACCTGCGTCTCCGACGCCGGCAGCGGCAACAGCTGGTCGAAGGCCGCGCGCTGGGTCATGGTGTTCACGAAATCGTTGTACACCACGTACACGCGGTCCAGCTTGCCTTCGGTGTAGGCATCCAGCATGACCTTGATGACGCCGATCAGCTGGTCCAGCCTGGGGTTGTCGCCCAGGTGCGACACGCTGCCCAGCATGCCGACATGGATGCGGCGGAAGTACACCGAGGCCTTCTGGCCGATGGTGACCACGTCCACGTCCACGCCCTTGTCCTGCCAGCCGCGCACTTCGCCCAGCATCTTGCGGAACAGGTTGTTGTTCAGGCCGCCGGCCAGGCCGCGGTCGGACGACACGATGATGTAGCCGACGCGCTTGACCTCGGGACGCTCGATCATGAAGGGATGCTGGTAATCGGTGTTGGCCTGGGCCAGGTGGCCGATCACCTGCTTCATGGCGCGCGCATACGGACGCGAGGTCTTCATGCGGTCCTGCGCCTTGCGGATCTTGGAGGCCGAGACCATTTCCAGCGCGCGCGTCACCTTGCGGGTGTTCTGCACGCTCTTGATCTTGGTTTTGATTTCGCGTCCGCCTGCCATTTCTCGCTCGCTTGATTCGTCTTCGCCGGACGAGCCTCGTGGCCCGCCTTTCCACGAATGCCGGGCCAGAGGCCCGGCCTGCACTGTTACCAGCTGCCGGTCGTCTTGAACTCGGAGATGCCCGACTTGAAGGTCGCTTCGATCTCGTCGTTCCAGTTGCCGGTCTTGTTGATGGTGTCGATCAGCGCACCCTGGGTGTTGGCGAAGTGCGCGTGCAGCGCTTCTTCGAACGCCAGGATCTTGTTGACCGGTACGTCGTCCAGGTAGCCCTCGTTGACCGCGTAGATGGACAGCGCCTGCAGCGCGATCGGCATCGGCGCGTACTGCTTCTGCTTCATCAATTCGGTGACGCGCTGGCCGCGCTCCAGCTGCTTGCGGGTGGCTTCGTCCAGGTCCGAGGCGAACTGCGCGAACGCCGCCAGCTCGCGGTACTGCGCCAGCGAGATGCGGATGCCGCCGGACAGCTTCTTGATGATCTTGGTCTGGGCCGCGCCGCCGACGCGCGACACCGAGATGCCGGCGTTCACGGCCGGGCGGATGCCGGCGTTGAACAGGTCGGTTTCCAGGAAGATCTGGCCGTCGGTGATCGAGATCACGTTGGTCGGCACGAAG
>CAZLSG010000131.1:0-2055 GCA_964562135.1 uncultured Pseudoxanthomonas sp.
ATCGAACAGCTCGCCGAAACCGCCCAGGCCATGGTGGCCCCGGGCAAGGGCATCATCGCGATCGACGAATCCACCAGCACCATCGCCAAGCGCTTCGCCGGCGTGGGCATCGAGAACACCGAGGAAAACCGCCGCGCCTATCGCGAGCTGCTGCTCACCACGCCCAAGCTGAACGACTACATTTCCGGCGCCATCCTGTTCGACGAGACCATCCGCCAGTCGACGAAGGACGGCGTGCCGTTCGCCAGGTACATGTCCGAGCACGGCATGATCCCGGGCATCAAGGTCGACAAGGGCACCCATCCGCTGGCCGGTTGCCCGGGCGAGGTGGTCACCGAGGGTCTGGACGGACTGCGCGACCGCCTGAAGGAGTACTACAAGCTCGGCGCCCGCTTCGCCAAGTGGCGCGCGGTCATCACCATCGGCGACGATATCCCGTCGGGCACCTGCATCGAGGCCAACTCGCATGCGCTGGCCCGCTATGCTGCACTGTGCCAGGAGCAGGGGCTGGTGCCGATGGTGGAGCCGGAAGTGCTGATGGACGGCAACCACGACATCCAGACCTGCTACGAGGTGACGGAAGCCACCCTGCGTTCGTTGTTTGGCGCGCTTTACGAGCAGAACGTGCTGCTGGAAGGCACCATCCTGAAGGCGTCGATGGTGGTGCCGGGCAAGGGCTGCGAAGAGCAGGCCTCGGTGGAGGACGTGGCCGAATCCACCCTGATGTGCCTCAAGAGCACCGTGCCGGCGATCCTGCCCGGCATCGTGTTCCTGTCCGGCGGCCAGAGCGACGAGGACGCCACCGCCCACCTGGACGCGATGAACCGCCTGGGCAACCTGCCGTGGCCGCTGTCGTTCTCGTACGGGCGCGCCATGCAGCAGGCTGCGCTGAAGCTGTGGTCGCAGGACCTGGCCGGCAACTTCGCCAAGGCCCAGTCCACGGTGTACGCGCGAGCCAAAGCCAATGGGTTGGCTGCATTGGGTAAGTGGGAAGGCTGAGCAGCCCGGATATCCCGACGCTCCCGTTGCGGACATAGGCAAACGCCGGCCCTGTGCCGGCGTTTGCATTCATGCGGTTCAGGTCTCCAACTGCAGCGTCGGCACGATGTTGGGCAGGATCTTTTCCAGCTGTGGCGCACCGGGTTCGCCCTGACGTTTCCAGTTGAAGGCGTTGACCGGCTGCGAGCGGTTCACCCATAGCGTGTAGTGCAGATGGTCGGCGCGCGGGTCGTCCGAATTCGGGTGCAGCAGGATGGTCAGGCCCAGGCTGTTGAGTTGCAGCCATGGCACCACCACGGGCAGCAGGTCGTTGGTGAATCCGAAATAGAACGAGGGAGTGACGTGCGGGCCGCGCGGCTCCAGGTTCCAGTTGCCCAGTTCGACCGGGAAGCGTTCCGCCACCCACTGGCGCAACAACGCCGCCTTCGGATAGGTGTCTTCGTCGAAATAGACGTGGGCGTGGTAACTGGTGATCTTCGTGTAGGGCAAGGGCTTGTCCGGCAACCCATGTCCGCCTTCCGGACGGATGCTGACCGGCCGGGTGGCAGGCTCGCCGGCGGTGTCGTAGCCCCAGGGACTGGTGCCTTCGTCGCGCGGCGGAACCACCGGGCGGAAATCCGGATGACCGAGTGGCGCATCGACATGGACCGGCGCGGCGCGGGCATCGCCGGCTGCCGCGGCGGCGGTCAGGCCACCGGCAGCCAGGCCGGCATTGACGATCAGTTTGCGTCGCGAGGGCGACAGCAGGTCGGCCCATTCCTGGTCGCTGGCGGGAAATCCATGCGTGGGGTCATGGAGTGTCGTCATCGGCCTATCCCAGCGAGGCCAGCCACTCGTCGTCGGAGCCTTCGTTGACGCCTTCGAACAACGGAGTGGAGAAGTAGCGTTCGCCGGTGTCCGGCAGCACCGCCAGCAACACCGAGCCGGGTTCGGCGGTTTCCGCCACCTGCAGGGCCGCTGCCACGGTGGCGCCGGCGGAGATGCCGACGAACAGGCCTTCCTCGGCGGCCAGGCGGCGCGAGGTGGCAATGGCGTCGTCGTCGGAAACCGGCAGGA
>CAZLSG010000132.1:0-2052 GCA_964562135.1 uncultured Pseudoxanthomonas sp.
AGGAAGACCTCCTTGCCGAAGAAATCGCGGCTGAAGTCGATCTTGCCGTCCTTGACCGGCAGGTTGGCCAGGTCCAATGTGGACACCCGGAACATTTGCCCGGCGCCCTCGGCATCGGAGGTGGTGACGATGGGCGTGTTGATCCAGTAGAAGCCGTTTTCGTGGAAGTAACGGTGCGCGGCCTGCGCCAGGCAGTGGCGGATGCGGGTGACCGCGCCGAACAGGTTGGTGCGCGGGCGCAGGTGCGCGACTTCGCGCAGGAATTCCAGCGAGTGGGCCTTGGGCTGGATCGGATAGGTTTCCGGATCGTCCACCCAGCCGACGACCTCGATGCCGGAGGCCTGTATTTCGAAGCTCTGGCCTTGGCCCTGCGAAGGCACCAGCGTGCCGGTGGCGATGACGGCGCAGCCGGCGGTCAGCCGCCTGATTTCGGATTCGTAGTTGTCCAGCGTGGACGGCGCGACCACCTGGATGGGCGCGAAGCATGAACCGTCACTGACGTTGACGAAGCTCAGGCCGGCCTTGGAATCGCGCCGGGTGCGCACCCAACCGCGGACCGTGACTTCGCCGCCGGCCGGGAACTTGCCCGCCAGCGCATGTTCGACGCTAACCACCGTCATGGCTTGAATCCTTCGGTAACAGACTTCATTGATGGAACGCGGAGTTTACAAGAGCCACGCAGCCGGCGCTGCTTTCCCGCCTATAATCGGCAATGCCACAGAGGAGATTCGCATGGCCATCACCCTGACCGAGGTTGCGCTGGAACGTGTCCGCCGGTTCGTCGAACAGACGCCGGACGCGCTGGGCCTGCGCTTTGGCGTGACCCGCACCGGATGCTCCGGCTGGGGCCACCTGGCCGACCTGGCGCGCGAGCAGCGCGAAGGGGATACCGTGTTCGAGTTCCAGGGCGTGCGCATCTACGTCGACGCCGACAGCCTGCCGTTGGTGGATGGCACCGAAATCGGCTTCGCCAAACAGGGGTTGTCGGAAACGTTCACCTTCAACAACCCGAACGCAACCGCCGAATGCGGCTGCGGCGAGAGTTTCACCACGCGGGCGGATGCGGCCTAGGGGAAGGCGTGGCACAGGGTGGAACCCGGAAGACGAAGGCCGTCCGGAGCCCGTAAGCAACGTTTTTCTACACAGGATGGAGTAGGTTGGCCGGGCAACCCAAGCCAGGAGCTTCAGTGACCACTCCCAAGTCCCCGTCGGCCAAGTCCTTTCCGAAGGCCGCCCAGGCCAAGAAATCCACCGGAATCACCCGCGAACGCATCGAGCACGACATCGCCGCGTTCCAGAAGGCCGGCGGGAAGATCGAAAAGCTCGGCAACACCCCCGTGTTCAAGAAGATCGGCTGAGTCGCCGGCAGGCCTGCGGCCGAACCGTGCCGGGGCAGGGGTTTGTGGGCAAGTCATTGATCTGGCATAATACTCGGCTCCCTGCGGCCTTGGCCGCAGGGGTCCTTGCTCCACCGCGCCCATCCGGGCGGTCGGGGGGCTGTCCAGACCGGTTCCGCATGCGGGACCGGCCCACATCCGAAAGGTAAAAAACCATGCGTCATTATGAAGTCGTGTTCATGGTCCACCCGGACCAGAGCGAGCAAGTGCCGGCGATGATCGAGCGTTACAAGGCGCTGATCGAAAACGGCAGCGGCAAGATCCACCGCCTGGAAGACTGGGGCCGCCGCCAGTTGGCCTATTCCATCCAGAACCTGGTGAAGGCCCACTACGTGCTGCTCAACATCGAGGTCGGCCAGGCCGCGCTCGATGAATTGGTGGAAAGCTTCCGCTTCAACGATGCTGTGCTGCGTCATCTGGTCGTCAAGCGCGACGGCGCCGAGACCGAGCAGTCCCTGATCATGAAGAGCAAGGACGACAAGCCGGAGCGTTCCGAGCGTCGTCGCCGCGACGACGAAGAGGGCGAGGCCGTCGACAACGATGCCGAACCCGCCGCCGACACCGCCGAAGCCGCCTGAGCACGCATTCTAGGAGCGCCATACCCATGTCCAAATTCTTCCGTCGCCGCAAGTTCTGCAAGTTCACGGCCGAAGGC
>CAZLSG010000133.1:0-2032 GCA_964562135.1 uncultured Pseudoxanthomonas sp.
AGCCGCACCATGACCTACAAGAACGCGCTGGCCGGACTCAACGTGGGCGGCGGCAAGGCCGTGGTCATCGGCGATCCCGGCAAGGACAAGACCGAAGCGCTGTTCCGCGCCTTCGGCCGCAGCGTGGATGCGCTGGGCGGGCGCTACATCACCGCCGAAGACGTGGGCACCGACGTCAACGACATGGAAAACGTCTACCGCGAAACCGAGTACGTGGTGGGCGTGCACCAGGTGCACGGCGGTTCCGGCGATCCGGCCCCGTTCACCGCCTACGGCGCCATGCAGGGCCTGATGGCCGCGCTGAACCGCAAGTTCGGCAACGAGGAAGTGGGCAAGTACACCTATGCGGTGCAGGGCCTGGGCCACATCGGCATGGAATTCGTGAAGCTGCTGAAGGAGCGCGGGGCCAAGCTGTTCGTGGCCGACCTGAACCCGAAGCTGGTGGAGCGCGCGGTGGAGGAGCACGGCGCCGAAGCGGTGGCCTGCGACGAGATCCACGACCTGCCGGTGGACGTGTTCTGCCCCTGCGCGATGGAAGGCTCCATCAACGATGAAAGCCTGCCCCACCTCAAGGCCAAGGTGATCTGCGGCACCGCCAACAACCAGATGTCGCACGCCACCGGCGCGGAAGCGGCGGCGCGCGGCATCCTGTACGCACCGGACTATGCGGTGAACGCGGGCGGCGTGATGAACGTGTCGCTGGAGATCGACGGCTACAACCGCGAGCGGGCCATGCGGATGATGCGCACCATCTACCACACGGTGAACAACATCTTCGACCTGGCCGAACGCGAAGGCATCGCCCCGCAATACGCGGCGGACCGCATCGCCGAGGCGCGCATCGCCGCCATCGGCAAGCTCAAGCTGCCCCTGGGACGCGCCGTGCCGCGTTTCATGGGCCACCTGCGCGGCGAGCACTGATCGCCGCGCATCCACCAGGCCGCAATCAGGAGGGAGGAACCGGATGCGACCCGTTTCAATCAATGAATTCCCGCTGGGCGAAGAGCTCGACGCGCTGCGCGAAGCCGTGCGCCGCTTCGCCGATGCCGAAATCGCGCCCCGCGCCGACCGGATAGACCACGACAACGCGTTCCCGCAGGACCTGTGGCCCAAGCTGGGCGAACTGGGCCTGCTGGGCATGACCGTGCCCGGCGAACATGGCGGCAGCGACATGGGCTACCTGGCCCACCTGGTGGCGATGGAGGAGATTTCCCGCGCTTCCGGCTCGGTGGGCCTGAGCTACGGCGCGCATTCCAACCTTTGCGTGTCCAACCTGCACGTCAACGGCAACGAAACGCAACGCACCAGATACCTGCCGAAGCTGTGCAGCGGCGAGTGGAAGGGTGCCTTGGCGATGAGCGAACCGGGTGCCGGTTCCGACGTGGTCGGCTCGATGAGCTGCCGCGCCGAATTGCGTGATGGCAAGTGGGTCGCCAACGGCAACAAGATGTGGATCACCAACGGCCCCGAGGCCGACGTGCTGATCGTGTACATGCGCACCGCGGGCAAGGACGCCGGCTCCCGCTGCATGACCGCGTTCATCGTCGAAAAGGGCATGCGGGGTTTCTCCACCGCGCAGAAGCTGGACAAGCTGGGCATGCGCGGCAGCAACACCTGCGAACTGGTGTTCGAGGACTGCGAGATACCGCCGGAGAACGTGCTGGGCGAAGTGAACCAAGGCGTGCGCGTGCTGATGAGCGGCCTGAACACCGAGCGCCTGGTGCTGAGCGGCGGCCCCATCGGCCTGATGCAGGCCGCGCTGGACATCACCCTGCCCTACGTACGCGAGCGCAAGCAGTTCGATGCCGCCATCGGCACCTTCGGACTGATGCAGGGCAAGATCGCCGACATGTACACCGCCCTGCAGTCCAGCCGCGCCTTCGCCTACCAGGTGGCGCGCAACTACGACGAAGGCAACGTTTCACGCGCCGCGGCGGCCAGCTGCCTGCTGCACGCCTCCGAGTCCGCCGTGCAGGTCACCCTGGAAGCCATCCAGTCACTGGGCGGCAACGGCTACATCAACGAATACCCC
>CAZLSG010000134.1:0-1973 GCA_964562135.1 uncultured Pseudoxanthomonas sp.
ACATCCGCAAGAACCTGCTGGAGTTCGACGACGTCAACAACGACCAGCGCAAGGTCATCTACAAGCAGCGCGACGAACTGCTGGACGCCGAATCCGTGCAGGAAAACATCGACGGCATCCGCGACGACGTGGTCTACGATCTGGTCGAGCGCTTCGTGCCGCCCAATTCCATCGACGACCAATGGGACCTGGCCGGCCTGGAAAGCACCCTGCTCGAAGAGACCGGGCTGACCCTGCCGGTGACCCGCTGGCCGCAGGAGGCCGAAGAGCTTGATGCCGAAGCCATCGCCACGCGCGTGCGCGACGCGGTGGCCGAACATTTCGCCGGCAAGGAACAGGCCATCGGCCCGGAAACCATGCGTGCGCTGGAAAAGCACATCATGCTCACCGTGCTGGACAAGAGCTGGAAGGAGCACCTGGCGCGCATGGACTACCTGCGCCAGGGCATCCACCTGCGCGGTTACGCGCAGAAGCAGCCCAAGCAGGAATACAAGCGCGAGGCCTTCGAACTGTTCTCGCGCATGCTGGACAACGTGAAGAACGAAGTCATCACGTTGCTGGCCCGCGTGCGCATTCGCAGCGAAGAGGAAGTGGCCGCGCTGGAAGCGCAGGAACGCGCCTTGGCCGAAGCCAAGGCCCGCCAGTTGCAGTTCCAGCACGAGAACGCCGGCGGCTACGGCGCCGACGAAGAAGCCGCGCAGCCCGACTACCAGTACGACGGCCCCCCGCGCACCGTCGTCCGCGAAGGCGCCAAGGTTGGCCGCAACGACCCGTGCCCGTGCGGCAGCGGCAAGAAATTCAAGCACTGCCACGGTCAGCTGGGCTGACCTCAGACCCCTGTAGGAGCGGCTCTTGGCCGCGACGGCCTTCCACGGTAAAGCCCCATCGCGGCCAAGGCCGCTCCTACAGGGATGGCTCCGGGATTGCGTTTCCGGCCCGAATGCCGGCAATCTTCGGGCATGACTTCCCCCTTGCGTTCCATCCATGTGGTGGCTGGCGTCATCACCGATCCGCGTGGCCGCGTGTTGCTGGCCCGGCGCATGGAGGGGCGCGACCTGGCCGGGCGCTGGGAATTCCCCGGCGGCAAATGCGAGCCGGGTGAATCGCCGGAAGCGGCGCTGGTGCGCGAACTGCAGGAAGAACTGGGCATCACCGTGGAGGTCGGCGACTGGCTGATCGACGTGCCGCAGCTTTACCCGGACAAACGCCTGCGCCTGGACGTGCGCCACGTGTCGGCCTGGCACGGCGGCAAGCCGCGCGGCATCGAAGGCCAGGCGCTGGCCTGGGTGGCCCCGGAGAAACTGGCCCGCTACGTCATGCCGCCGGCCGACCGCCCGGTGGTGGCCGCGCTGCTGCGGCCGGACCGCTACCTGGTCACCCCCGAACCCGGCGACGATGCAGACTGGCTGCGTGGCCTGGAACGCGCACTCGGCGCCGGCATTCGCCAGGTGCAACTGCGGGCGCGCAGCGTGGAAGACGCGCGCTGGCGGCGCCTGGCGCGCGCGGCTGCGGACCTGTGCAGGCAGGCCGGGGCCCATGCGCTCGTCAATGGCGATATCGGGCTGGCCCGCGAACTGGGCACAGGCGCGCACCTGCGGGCCTCGCAACTGGCGGCAATGGACGCGCGGCCCGACCTGGAGGGAGGGCTGCTGGGCGCCTCCTGCCACACCGCCGAAGACCTGCGCCGGGCCGAAGCGCTGGGGTGCGACTTCGCCGTGCTTGGTCCCCTGCACGAAACACCCACCCACCCGGGTGCCCCCACCCTCGGCTGGGAAGGCTTCGCCGCCCTGCGCGAACAGGTCTCGCTGCCCCTCTACGCCATTGGCGGCCTGGCCCCCGGCGCCATCAGCGAAGCCCGCCGCCACGGCGCCCAGGGCATCGCCGCCATCCGCGCATTGTGGAATCCCGAACCCCCGCCCTTGTAGGAGCGGGCTTGCCCGCGATGGGGCTTTACCGTGGAAGGCATTCGCGGC
>CAZLSG010000135.1:0-1849 GCA_964562135.1 uncultured Pseudoxanthomonas sp.
ACCCCCCGACGCCCGGAGCCCTGCCCCGGGCGTCGGCTTCTACGGAAAGCCCCCCGCTCCGGGGGAGCTCCAAAAAGTACCCATCACCATGCCCAAGCACCTGCTCATCGTCGAATCGCCCGCCAAGGCCAAGACGATCAACAAATACCTCGGCAAGGACTTCACCGTCCTGGCCTCGTACGGGCATGTGCGCGACCTGGTGCCGAAGGAAGGCGCGGTGGATCCGGACAACGACTTCCGGATGCGCTACGAGCTGATCGAAAAGAACGAGAAGCACGTCGACGCCATCGCCAGGGCCGCGAAGACCGCGGACGGCATCTGGCTGGCCACCGACCCGGACCGCGAGGGCGAGGCGATCAGCTGGCACATCGCCGAAATCCTGCGCGAGCGCGGCCTGCTGGAAGGCCGCGACCTGCAGCGGGTGGTGTTCACCGAGATCACCCCGCGCGCGATCAAGGAAGCCATGAACCAGCCGCGCAGCATCGCCGGGCCGCTGGTCGATGCCCAGCAGGCGCGCCGCGCGCTGGATTACCTGGTGGGCTTCAACCTGTCGCCGGTGCTGTGGCGCAAGATCCAGGCCGGCCTGTCCGCCGGCCGCGTGCAGTCGCCCGCGCTGCGCATGATCGTGGAGCGCGAGGAAGAGATCGAGGCGTTCAGGAAGGAAGAGTACTGGACCATCGGCGCCGAACTGGCCCACCCCTCGCAGCCGTTCGCCGCCAAGCTGGCCAAGCTGGACGGCCAGAAGTTCGAACAGTTCACCATCACCGATGGCGACACCGCCGAAGCCGCGCGCCTGCGCATCCAGCAGGCCGCGCAGGGTTCGCTGCACGTGACCGACGTGACCAGCAAGGAGCGCAAGCGCCGTCCCTCGCCGCCGTTCACCACCTCCACGCTGCAACAGGAAGCCTCGCGCAAACTGGGCTTCACCACCCGCAAGACCATGCAGGTGGCGCAGAAACTGTACGAAGGCGTGACCATCGGCGAAGAAGGCACGGTGGGCCTGATCAGCTACATGCGTACCGACTCGGTCAGCCTGTCGGTCGAAGCCCTGTCCGAAATCCGCGACGTCATCGCCCGCGACTACGGCACCCAGTCGGTGCCGGACAAGCCCAATTTCTACCAGACCAAATCCAAGAACGCGCAGGAAGCGCACGAAGCCGTGCGCCCCACCTCCGCCCTGCGCACGCCGGCACAGGTGGCGCGCCACCTCAGCGACGACGAGCGCAAGCTCTACGAACTGATCTGGAAGCGCGCCGTCGCCAGCCAGATGGTGCCGGCCACGCTCAACACCGTGTCCGTGGACCTGGCGGCCGGCAGCGAACATGCGTTCCGCGCCAGCGGCACCACGGTGGTGTTCCCCGGCTTCCTGGCCGTCTACGAGGAGGGCAAGGACAGCAAGAGCGCCGAGGACGACGACGAAGGCCGCAAGCTGCCGGCGATGAAGCTGGGCGACCGCGTGCCGCTGGACCGCATCCACGCCGACCAGCACTTCACCCAGCCGCCGCCGCGCTTCACCGAAGCGGCGCTGGTCAAGGCGCTGGAGGAGTACGGCATCGGCCGCCCCTCCACCTACGCCTCGATCATCCAGACCCTGCTGTTCCGCAAGTACACCGAGATGGAAGGCCGCAGCTTCCGCCCCACCGACGTCGGCCGCGCGGTGTCCAAGTTCCTCAGCAACCACTTCCCGCAATACGTCGACTACGACTTCACCGCCAACCTCGAGGACGAGCTGGATGCGGTGAGCCGCGGCGAGGAGGAATGGATTCCGCTGATGGAGAAGTTCTGGGGCCCGTTCAAGGAACTGGTGGACGACAAGAAGGCGTCGCTGGACAAGACCGATGCCGGCAGC
>CAZLSG010000136.1:0-1779 GCA_964562135.1 uncultured Pseudoxanthomonas sp.
AGCCCTGGGCGCCGTCGAAATTCATCACGCAGGTGACCGAGCCCTTGATGCCCATCTTGTGTTCGATGGAGCCGCAACGCACTGCATTGCGTTCGCCCACGGTCCCGTCGCGCGCCACCTTGAACTTGGGCGTGACGAACAACGAAATGCCCTTGGCCCCGGCAGGTGCGTCCGGCAACTTGGCCAACACCAGGTGCACGATGTTGTCGGTGAGGTCATGCTCGCCGGCGGTGATGAATATCTTGGTGCCGGTGATGGCGTAGCTGCCGTCGGCGTTGGGTTCGGCCTTCGTCTTCAACAGGCCCAGGTCGGTGCCGCAATGCGGTTCGGTCAGGCACATGGTGCCGGTCCAGCGGCCATCCACCAGCGGCTTGAGGAAGACTTCGCGCTGCCAGTCCTCGCCATGCTGGGTCAGCGCGTCCACCGCGCCGTGCGAAAGCAGCGGGAAGTTGCCCCAGGCCAGGTTGGCGGCGTTGACCATTTCATTGAGCGGCACGCCCATGGCATGCGGCAGGCCCTGGCCGCCGAAATCGGGCGATGCGGTCAGGCCGGTCCAGCCGCCTTCGACGAATTGCGCATAGGCGGCCTTGAAGCCGGGCGGCGTGGCGACGTCGCCGGTGGCCTTGTCGAAGGCGCAACCGATTTCATCGCCCACGCGGTTGAGCGGGGCCAGCACGGTTTCGCTGAAGCGCGCGGCTTCTTCCAGCACGGCATCCAGCAGATCGCGGCTGGCGTCTGCGTAGCCCAGGCGGGTGAACAGGGCTTCGGCTTCCAGCACGTCGTGCAGGGCGAAGCGGATATCGGTCAGCGGGGCCTTGTAGATGCTCATGGGCGTTGGCTCTTGGCTAGTGAATATGGGGCGTGGCCGCGCGCCGGCAGGCTGCGGCACAAGGTTTTCAGTCGGCGGCGGCAGGACATGCGTGCCGCGGGAGCGTCAGCGCAGTACACCGTCCAGGCCCGGGACCGGGTTCAGCGTGTTGCGGGCCTTGATGTCGAAATTGCGCGGCTTCTTGTCCTCGGGCGATGCCGTCATCGGGCCTTCCAGCGCGTAGTTGAGCGAACGCCGGCTTGCCAGCGCATCGGCGACGACAATGCGCGCTTCGGTGCTGGGCTGGTGGGGCAGGGTGATGACGTCGGCCGATTCCGGGCCGATGGAAATCCGCGGCGATGCCTGCAGGGTGCCGGCGGCGTGGTCGCCGATTTGCAGGGCCAGTTGCAGGTTGTCGAAACGCATCGGGATGCTGCTGTAGTTCTGCAGCCGGAGCTCGACCGACCAGGTGCCGTCCGCATTGACCGTCAATTGCTGGATGCTGGCCGTGGGCGGGGATACCCGGCGCACCGGACCGCTGCTGCAGGCGACCAGTACGGCCAGAACCAGGAAAGCCGCAATCCATGACCCGAATCGACGCATCGTTGTGCCACTCCAGCTTCAGGAAGGCGCAGAATACTACGGCGTATGGGATGGGTCATGTCAGCCGCGCAACGGCATGGACTCGCGTGGTGGGTGGCATTCAGTTGATGCCGGCTTCGGTCGGGCCATGGATCGAATTTCCGGAAAGCATGCTTGCCGGGCACTGGCATGGCGGGAGCGGCCGGGCCGGCGAAGCCAACCTGGCCGGCAGTCCGGCTGCTTGCCACCGCAGGGGCCTGCAACGTATGATGCCGCCCCTCGGATGGCCCACGGCCACCCACGTGAAGTTCTGGCCGGGTAGCTCAGTTGGTAGAGCAAGGGATTGAAAATCCCTGTGTCGGGGGTTCGATTCCCTCCCCGGCCACCAT
>CAZLSG010000137.1:0-1700 GCA_964562135.1 uncultured Pseudoxanthomonas sp.
GCCTTTTCCTGGTTGTCTTCCTGCTTCAGGCGCTCGTCCTTCTGCACCAGCCACTCGGTGTAGTTGCCTTTCCACGGGATGCCGCGGCCGCGGTCCAGTTCGAGGATCCACTCGGCGGCGTTGTCGAGGAAGTAGCGGTCGTGGGTCACCGCCACCACGGTGCCGGTGTAGCGGGCCAGGAACTGCTCCAGCCATTCCACCGACTCGGCGTCCAGGTGGTTGGTGGGTTCGTCCAGCAGCAGCATGTCCGGCTTCTGCAGCAGCAGGCGGCACAGCGCCACGCGGCGCTTCTCGCCGCCGGACAGCTTGCCGACGATGGCGTCCCATGGCGGCAGGCGCAGGGCGTCGGCGGCCACGTCGAGCTGGTTTTCCACGGTGTGCGCGTCGCCGGCGGCGAGGATGGCTTCCAGCCGCTCCTGTTCCTTGGCCAGCGCGTCGAAGTCGGCGCCTTCCTCGGCGTAGGCGGCGTAGACCGCTTCCAGCGCGGCCTGGGCCTGCAGGACTTCGCCCACGCCTTCTTCCACGGCCTGGCGGACGGTGTGCTCCGGATTCAGCTCCGGCTCCTGGGCCAGGTAGCCGACCTTGATGCCCGGCTGCGGGCGGGCCTCGCCCTCGAAATCGGTGTCCACGCCGGCCATGATCCTCAGCACGGTGGACTTGCCGGCGCCGTTCAGGCCCAGCAGGCCGATCTTGGCGCCCGGGAAGAACGACAGCGAGATGTCCTTGATGATCTGCCGCTTGGGCGGGACCACCTTGGAAACGCGGTTCATGGTGTAGATGTATTGCGAGGACATGGTGCAGGGAACTCCGCAGACGGATGGCGGCACCTGCGGGGCAGGAGCCGCGAGAAGGAATCGGGATTCGGCAATTATCGCGGATATGCGGGTTTGGTGCCATTGAGTCGCCGGCTGGCCCCGGAAAGCGGGGCGGGCAACCCGGGACCGGGAGACGCTACAATCCAAGGTCCGTTTCCCTGCCCCCGGAGTGACGATGTTCCCGCGCGATGCCCGTATCGAAGGTTATGACCCTGAACTGGCCGCGGCCATCGCCTCGGAGGTGCGCCGGCAAGAGGACCACGTCGAGCTGATCGCCAGCGAGAACTACGCCAGCCCGCGCGTCATGGAGGCGCAGGGCAGCCAGCTGACCAACAAGTATGCCGAGGGGTATCCGGGCAAGCGCTACTACGGCGGTTGCGAGTACGTGGACGTGGCCGAGCAACTGGCCATCGACCGGCTCAAGCAACTGTTCGGCGCCGATTACGCCAACGTGCAGCCGCATTCCGGTTCGCAGGCCAACCAGGCCGTCTACTTCGCCCTGCTGCAGCCGGGCGACACCATCCTGGGCATGTCGCTGGCCCACGGCGGCCACCTGACCCACGGTGCCAAGGTCAATGCTTCGGGCAAGTTGTTCAACGCCATCCAATACGGCGTGAACGATGAAGGCCTGATCGATTACGACGAAGTGGAAAGGCTGGCGCTGGAGCACAAGCCGAAGATGGTGGTGGCCGGTTTCTCCGCCTATTCGCAGGTGGTCGATTGGGCGCGTTTCCGCGCCATTGCCGACAAGGTGGGCGCGGTCCTGTTCGTGGACATGGCGCACGTGGCCGGCCTGATCGCCGCGGGCGTGTATCCGAATCCGGTGCCGCATGCGCACGTGGTCACCTCCACCACGCACAAGACCCTGCGCGGTCCGCGCGGCGG
>CAZLSG010000138.1:0-1626 GCA_964562135.1 uncultured Pseudoxanthomonas sp.
ATCACCACCGACATCACCATCAGCGTGGACTACATCGACAAGATGGTGGCCGACTCGCTGTCGGCGCTGGAACGCGGCTTCGAGTCGCTGAAGATCAAGGTGGGCAAGGACATCGGCCTGGACATCGAGCGGGTGAAGGCCGTGCACGCGGCGGTAGAGGGCCGCGCGCTGCTCAGGCTGGACGCCAACCAGGGCTGGACGCCCAAGCAGGCGGTGCACGCCATGCGCACGCTGGAAGACGCCGGCGTGCTGCTGGAACTGCTGGAACAACCCGTGCGCGCCGCCGACATCGACGGCCTGAAGTACGTGACCGACCGCGTGCACACGCCGGTGATGGCCGATGAAAGCGTGTTCGGCCCGGCGCAGGTGATCGACCTGATCCAGCGCCGCGCCGCCGACATCATCAACATCAAGCTGATGAAGACCGGTGGCATTTCCAACGCCATCCGCGTGGCCGACATCGCGGCGCTGTACGGCGTGCCCTGCATGATCGGCTGCATGATCGAGTCCAGCATCAGCGTGGCCGCCGCGGTGCACGTCGCGGCGGCGAAATCCGCCGTCATCACCAAGATCGACCTGGACGGGCCTTCGCTGGGGCAATTCAATCCGGTGGTGGGCGGCGTCAATTTCGACGAATCGGAGATCACCATCCCGGACGCGCCCGGCCTTGGAATACAGGAAATAAAGGGACTCGAGTTGATCGGAACATGAGCGAGACGATGCCTTCCGCCCCTCGTCGCCACCGGACCGCTTCCCGCAGGTGAGGACCACGCCATGCCGCCGTTGGTGAAAATCCGTTCCGAGCGCGACCGCATGTCGGCCATCGAGCGCCGCATCGCCGACTTCATCCTCGACAACGCCCACCTGCTGCGCGACTACTCCTCGCAACAACTGGCCAGCGCGCTGGGCATCAGCCAGTCCAGCGTGGTCAAGTTCAGCCAGAAGTTCGGCTTCAAGGGCTACCCCGACCTGAAGTATTCCATTGGCGCCGCCGTGGCGCGGGCCGGGAACGGCGAGCCCGCGCCCCCTGCGGAACCCGTGCAGGGAACCGATGCCTACACCCGGCTGCAGGAAGACCTGCGCCGCAGCAAGGCCGCCGCCGAAGAAGAAACCCAGCTGTTGAATCCGCGCGAATCCATCGAAAGCATCGTCGGCATGCTCGATGGCGCCGGCAAGGTGTTCGTCTGCGGCCTGGGCGACGATGGCCTGTTCGCGCGCGAGTTCGCCATGCGGCTCTCGCTGCTTGACGTGCTCACCGTGCACCACTCCGACCCGATCCTGATGATGGCCAACCTGTCGGCGGCCCGGCCCGGCGATGTGTTGTTGATGTTCTCCGAGTTCGGCCATCTGCCCGAGCTTTCCCAGATCAGCCGGCAGTTCCAGGCTTGCGAAGGCAAGGTGGTTTCGATCACCCGCTACACCGCCAATCCGCTGCGCGCGCATGCCGATGCCTCGCTGGTGATCTCGGCGCACGATCCCGCGCCGCACGTCGAGCAGTTGCTTTACCGCTCTTCGCTGCAATACCTGCTGGACTTCCTGTATGTGCTGCTTTGCCAGAACAGCCCCGACCGCCACCGCCAGTTGAACATCAACCTGGAGCGGATCAACCAGATGCTGGAATCGTGA